>WHTA01000057.1 GCA_009379825.1 Streptosporangiales bacterium | reverse complement strand
GAGCAACACGACGAATGGACCGAAGGGCGCCGCTACCTCGGACTCGACGTCCTCGCACGAGCACAAGCCGTCGGAGCCGCCGCTAGCAAGGAGGTGACCCAGCCAGCCCTGCAGGCCCTCACAGCCTGAACAACAACGACGGGACACCGCCACCCAAGCACTGCTGGCAGCGAACGCCAAGGCGCCGCAACCAACAGCCACCCGAGCGCTGCTGGCCAGCGTGACCTCGGTACCGGCGACAGTCAACGCGACAGGGCCAGCGGCACCGGCAACGCGGTGAACAGCCACGGCCCGCAATGCGCCGCCGGCTTCGGACCGGCACCCGCACGCACGCCGGACAGGTCGTCGCAGCAGATGCTGGAGTACCTCGCGGCCGGGATGAAGGACGAGGCCATCGCCCGCGCGCTGGGCGTCAGCGCGCGGACCGTCCGACGCCGGGTTGCCCACCTGGAGAGCTGCTTCGGCGCCACCAACCGGATCCAGCTGGTCGCCCGCGCGGCGACGTCGGGCTGGGTCCGCGTCTGACCACCCTGGCGGCCGGTCAGTCCGCATCCTCGGGGGAAGCAATCCCCACTCGGGGAACGGTCAATCCGCGTCCTCGGGGGAAGCAATCCCCACTCGGGGAACGGTCAATCCGCGTCCTCGAGGGAGGCAATCCCCACTCGGGGAACGGTCAGTCCGCGTCGTCGGGGAGGAAGTCGCCTACGGCTATGCGGAGTGTGCGCAACGCGTCGAAGACGTCGGTGCGCTGGTCCTCGGTCAGCGAGCCGAGGCCGAAGTCGATCGCCATCAGCTCCTTCGTTGCGTGCCGCACGACGTCGCGGCCCTCGGCAGTGATGGACGCCAGCACGCCCCGGCCGTCGGCGGGATTGGGCCGGCGCGCGACGTAGCCCTGCTTGGTCAAGCGGTCGATGATGTTCGTCGCGCTCGTCGGGTGCACCATCAGACGCTCACCGATGACGCGCATCGGCAGCTCCCCGGTACGGCTGAATGTGAGCAACACCAGCGCCTCGTACCTGGCGAACGTCAGGTTGTACGGACGCAGCAGCTCGTCGTAGCGGGTCAGCAGCAGCTGCTGCGCCCGCATGATGGACGTCGCGACGCGCATCGACTCCGCCGGGCCGAACTCTTCCTTCCAGTGCTCGCCGGCCACCGCGATCGGGTCGAACGGCAACCCCAGCCGCTTCTTCGCCATGCTCACCGCTCAACCTGACCGACGTCACGGGCCGCCCCTGTGGACGCCGACGTGGTCAGCGCCGCGTACGCACGCAACGCCGCCGTGACCGGCCGTTCCCGGTTGCGCGGCCGGAAGCCGCCGAGCTCGGTCGTCAGCGCCTCGCCACGCCTGGCCAACTCCACCTCTGGCACCTCCAGTCGCACCGTACGGCCCGGGATGTCGAACGTGATGACGTCGCCGTCGGCCACCAGCGCGATCGCGCCCCCGGCGGCCGCCTCCGGCGACACGTGCCCGACGGACAGCCCGGACGTCCCGCCGGAGAACCTGCCGTCGGTGACGAGCGCGCACGCGGCGCCCAGGCCGCGTCCCTTGAGGAACGCCGTCGGATAAAGCATCTCCTGCATGCCCGGACCGCCGCGGGGCCCCTCGTACCTGATGACCACGACGTCCCCGGGCTCGACCTGGCCACCGAGGATGCCGTCGACCGCCTCGTCCTGGCCCTCGAACACCTTGGCGGGCCCGGAGAAGCTCAGCAACGACTCGTCGACGCCGGCCACCTTGACGACGCACCCGTCCTCGGCCAGGTTGCCCCAGAGCACGGCAAGCCCGCCGTCGGCGCTGTACGCGTGCGCGATGTCGCGGATGCAGCCGCCCTCCGGGTCGAGATCGAGGCTCTCCCACCGGGTGTCCTGGCTCATGCCCTCCGTCGTACGCACCCCGGCAGGCGCGGCGTGGAACAGCTCGACCGCCTCCGCCGCCGGTTGTGCCTCCCGGACGTCCCACCGGTCCAGGTACTCACCCAGGCTCGCGCTGTGCACGGTGTGCACCTTGTCGTGCAGCAACCCCGCCCGCCGCAATTCGCCGAGGATCGCCGGGATCCCGCCGGCGCGGTGGACGTCCTCGATGTGGTACTTCTGCGAGTTCGGGGCGACCTTGCACAGGCATGGCACGCGCCGGGAGAGCTCGTCGATGTCGCGCAACCCGTACGGAACACCGCCTTCTCGGGCCGCGGCAAGCAGGTGCAGGACGGTGTTCGTCGAGCCGCCCATCGCGACGTCGAGCGCCATGGCGTTCTCGAACGCGTCGCGGGTCGCGATCGCGCGCGGCAGCACGGTCTCGTCGTCGCCCTCGTAGTACCGCTTGGCCACCGCGACGGCGGTACGGCCGGCGTCCTCGTAGAGCGCGCGCCGCGCGACGTGCGTGGCGAGCGTGGTGCCGTTGCCTGGCAACGCCAGACCGAGCGCTTCGGTGAGACAGTTCATCGAGTTCGCGGTGAACATGCCCGAGCACGAGCCGCAGGTCGGACACGCGGACTCCTCGATGCGCGCCAGGTCGGCGTCGGCCACTGCCTCGTCCGCCGACGCGGCCATGGAGTCGATCAGGTCCAGCTTGTGCTTGGCGTAGCCATCGACGGCCACCGCCTTGCCCGCCTCCATCGGCCCGCCCGACACGAAGACCGTAGGGATGTCGAGCCGCATCGCCGCGATGAGCATGCCCGGCGTGATCTTGTCGCAGTTCGAGATACAGACGAGGGCGTCGGCACAGTGCGCGTTGATCATGTACTCGACGGCGTCCGCGATCAGCTCGCGGCTGGGCAGCGAGTAGAGCATGCCGCCGTGTCCCATGGCGATGCCATCGTCCACGGCGATCGTGTTGAACTCCCTTGGCACCCCGCCCGCGGTACGCACCGCACCGGCCACGACGTCCGCGACGGCCTGCAGGTGCACGTGCCCCGGCACGAACTGCGTGTAGCTGTTGGCGACGGCGACGATCGGCCGACCGAAGTCGTCGTCCGTGAGACCGGTGGCTCGCCACAGCGCACGCGCCCCCGCCATGTTGCGGCCCTGCGTGACCGTACGAGAGCGAAGCGGCGGCACGTGCCTTCCCTTCCTGCCCGGGACCGGAGACGTCCATTCTCGCACTGCGGACACGCGGAACCCGTTGTCGATCTCCGGCAAAGCCGTCCCACGAGGTTTGCAGCCCGCCCCACATCGTCTCGAATACTGGACACGACGCATCCACCCTCGCCCCGAGTAAGGCGGGGACCAGCCCAGCTCACGAACCGCCGGCCAGCGCATCGCGCAGGCCCCAGCCAGGACACCAAGCCGACCGACCAAGCGCACGCACACAACACGCAAGTGACGGGCGGGACCCGGCCCTGGTCACCGCCGCCGCCCCGGGCCAGGCTGGCAAGCCGAAACGACCCGGCGCGCGCTCGCGAAGCGCAAGCGGGGGCACGGCACCCAGCTCTGCCTGTACGCGCAGGCGGTCCACCGCCCCCCGGCGCGCCGAGCCACCCAGCGCGCTACCGAGGCGTGCCCATCCCGAGAAGGTTCACACGTTCTCGGTCTGAGTGAGGTGGCGTTCCAGCCGCTTCACCTTGTCCGCCGCCGTGTCCTGCACCGTCGGGCGGATGTCCGCCTTGAGCACCAGACCGACCCGCGGCGCCTTCGCCGCGACCGCCTCGACCGCGCGGTGGATCACGTCCATGACCTCGTCCCACTCGCCCTCGACGGTGGTGAACATGGCGTCGGTCTGGTGCGGTAGGCCGCTCTCCCTGACCACCCGTACGGCGTCCGCGACGTACTCGGCGACGGAGTCGCCGACCCCGCTGGGCGAGATGGAGAACGCAACGATCACGACTGGTCCTTTCCGGTCACGCTCGCGACCAGCTCGTCCGCGGCCGCGTAGGGGTCGGTCTCACCGGCGGCCACCCGGTCTGCCAGGGCCCGCAGATGTTCGCCCCCGTGCACCTCGGCGATGCTGCGCCGCAGCTGCTCCAGCGCGATCGCCTCGATCTCGTCCGCGATCCTGGCACGCCTGCGCTGCTCCAGCCGGCCGTCCCGCCTGAGCCAGTCCCGGTGCTTGTGTACGGCGTCCACGAGCTCGCCGACGCCGTCGTCCTTCACCGCGACGGTACGCACCACCTGCGGCCGCCAGTCGTCGGGTCCGCGGCGCTCGCCGTACGACAGCATGTGGTTCAGCTCCCGTACGGTGCTGTCGGCACCGTCGCGGTCGGCCTTGTTCACGCAGAACACGTCGCCGACCTCGAGGATGCCCGCCTTGAAGGTCTGGATCGCGTCACCCATGCCGGGCGCGAGCAGCACCACCGTCGTGTCCGCCTCGGACGCGATCTGCACCTCGGACTGCCCGACGCCGACGGTCTCGACCAGCACCACGGCACATCCGGCCGCGTCGAGCACCCGGATCGCCTGCATGCTCGCCGCGGCCAGCCCGCCCAGATGCCCGCGGGTCGCCATCGACCTGATGTACACCTCGGGGTCGGTGGCGTGGTCCTGCATCCGCACCCGGTCGCCCAGCAGCGCGCCGCCGGTGAACGGCGACGTCGGGTCGACGGCGAGCACCCCGACGCGCGCACCGGCGCGACGGAACGCCGACACGAGCGCGTCGGTCACCGTCGACTTGCCCACACCAGGCGAACCGGTCAGCCCGATGACGTGCGCGTTGCCGGTGTACGGGGCGAGCGCGGCCATCACCTGGCGCAGCTGGGGCGCGTCGTTCTCGACGAGCGAGATCAGCCGCGCGACCGCACGCGGCCGGCCGTTCCTCGCCTGCTCGACCAGCTCGCCGATGTCAGCTGTGGGCATTCGCCGAGGCTACGCCCTCACGCGGCGGGGACTCGAACGACGAGCGCGTCGCCCTGCCCGCCGCCGCCGCACAGCCCAGCGACGCCGACGCCGCCGCCGCGGCGGCGCAGCTCGTGCATCAGGTGCAGCACCAACCGGGCGCCGGACATGCCGACCGGGTGGCCGAGCGCGATCGCGCCGCCGTTCACGTTCACCTTGTCCTCGTCGATGCCGAGCTCCTTCATCGACTGCAGCGACACCCCGGCGAACGCCTCGTTGATCTCGAACAGGTCGACGTCGGCGATGTCCAGGCCCTCGCGGTCGAGCGCGGCACGGATCGCGCCGGACGGCTGGGACTGCAAGGTCGCGTCCGGGCCGGCCACCATGCCGTGCGCCCCGACCTCGGCGAGGATCGGCAGCCCGCGCTGCTCCGCCACCGCACGCGACGTGACCGCCAGCGCGCAGGCACCGTCGGAGATCTGCGAGGCGCTGCCCGCGGTGATCGTGCCCTCGGGACGGAACGTCGGCCGCAGCTTCGCCAGGCCCTCCGCGGTGGTGTCCGCGCGGATGCCCTCGTCGTGCTCGACCAGCAGCGGGTCGCCCTTGCGTTGGGGCACCTCGACGGGGGCGATCTCCTCCGCGAACAGGCCGTTCTTCTGGGCCGCGGCGGCCCGCTGGTGCGACTGCGCCGAGATGCGGTCCTGCTCGGCCCGGCCGATGCCCAGCTCGTCGTTGCGCCGGTCGGTGAGCTCACCCATCGAGCAGCAGTTGAACGCGTCGGTGAGGCCGTCGTACGCCATGTGGTCGACGACCGTCACGTCGCCGTACTTGTAACCCTCGCGAGAGCCGAGCAGCATGTGCGGCGCGTTCGTCATCGACTCCATGCCGCCGGCCACGACCACGTCGGCGGCGCCGTCGCGGATGTAGAGGTCGGCGATCGCCACGGCGTTCAGGCCGGACAGACACATCTTGTTGATGGTGATGGACGGCACGGTCATCGGGATGCCGCCGTTGACGGCCGCCTGCCGTGCGGTTGCCTGACCGCCGCCGGCCGGCAGCACCTGGCCGAGCACGACGTAGTCGACGTCGTCGCCGGCGAGACCGGCACGTTCGAGCGCGCCACGTACGGCGAAACCGCCCAGGTCGGTCGCGGCGAACCCCTTGAGGGCGCCGAGCAACCGGCCCATCGGGGTACGTGCGCCACCGACGATCACCGTGCTGGACTCAACCATCTTTCCGCCTCCTCGCAGCAGCCCGCCTGCGACCCACGATACTTGGAGCAGCGGGCGGGTTGCCTGCCCCGGCGCCGGTCCCGGTGTTCGTGCAGGTGAGCGCATCCGGCCGGCGGACCAGCGAGCAGTCACGAAGGGCCCAGGCACGTGTTCACCACCATCGACCATGTCGGCATCGCCGTCCCCGACCTCGACCAGGCCAAGGAGCTCTACGTGCAGACCTTCGGCATGCGCGTCGTGCACGAGGAGACGAACGAGGAGCAGGGCGTACGCGAGGCGATGCTGGTGGTCGGCGCCGAGGACGGCACCCAGGTGCAGCTGCTCGCCCCGCTGACACCGCAGTCGCCTATCGCCAAGTTCCTCGACTGCTCAGGACCCGGCGTGCAGCAGGTCGCGTACCGGGTGGCCGACGTGGAGCAGGCGGCCGCGCAGCTGCGCGCCCGTGGGATGCGGCTGCTCTACGACACCGCGCGCACCGGTACGGCCGGTTCACTGGTCAACTTCGTCCACCCCAAGGACGCGGGTGGCGTGCTCGTGGAACTGGTCCAGCCGGCCGGCTAGCCCCACACCAGCAGGCCCTGCCCGGCCAGGTACGTCAGCATGACCCAGAAGTCGTGACCGGGCAGGTCGAACGAGCCGTGGAACGTCGTCAACGCGAGCAGCGAGTCCGAGACCACGAAGGACGCGGCGCCGAGCGCCGTCAGCCGGTTCACCCCGTGCGCGACGACCGCGTTGCCGCCAAGCGCGAGTCCGTAGCAGGCCAGCGGCACGACGAGCGCGCCGACGTCCGGGAGCAGCACGGCCACCAGGTCGACCCACCAGACCAAGTACGCGGCGACCAGCCACGGCCGCCGTCATCGGCCGGACCGCCTGGCGAACGGCCAGCACGCGGTCAGGTAGCTCAGGTGCGCGAGGCCGAACGCCGCCAGGCCGAGGAGGAAGAACGCCGTGCCGGTGGAGGTCAGCGCCAGGTCGCCCAGCCAGGACCAGCCGATGGCGACCAGCACCAGCCAGGTCCGGCGGTCGCGCGGCCGGCCCGCCATGAGCCAAAGCCCGGCGGCCAACGCCGGCATCAGTAGCACTCTCGTCGCCAGGTCCAGCCGGTCGAGGTCGAGCGCGAGCGAGCCCAGGTGCCCGGCGGCGAGCAGCAGATACGGCACCAGGCCGGCCCTGCCCCACGGCCGCCGCATGGCCCTCCTCCCCGGCTCTGCGCGGGCGGCCGGCACCCCCGAGCGCTACCACCACTCACCGTGGCAACTTCCTTACCATGAGCTGGCGTGTCGTAGCCCGCACCCCTGCTCACTCGGGCCTGACTCTGCAAAGATGGGGGTATGACGCCTGAGCAGCCTCTCGACGACTTCTTCTCGAACCAAGCGTTCGACGTCGTTATGCGCGGATACGCGCGTAACCAGGTCGACGACTACGTAACCCAGGTCGAGTCGTCGCTGCGGCAGGCCCGCGAGCACAACGCGGAGCTGCAGCGGGCGCTCGAGAACACCCAGCAGCAGGCGACCGAGCAGAGCAGCCCGAGCTACGCGGGCCTCGGCTCCCGGGTCGAGCAGCTGCTGCGGCTGGCCGAGGAGGAGTCAACCGACCTCATCCGCCGTACCAGGGAGGAAGCGGAGGAGCTCAGGGAGCAGATCGTCGGCAAGGCGCGCCGCGACTCCGAGGCCAGCGCCGAGCGGCAGCGCACCCAGGAGGCCGAGCTCGCGGCCGAGGTGAAGCGGCGCCGCGAGGAGCTCGACCAGGAGGTCGAGGAGCGTAGGACCGCCTCCGTCGAGGACGCCGAGAAGCGCAAGAAGGCGTCCATCGAGGAGGCCGAGCAGCGCAAGCAGAAGTCGATCGAGGAGGCCGAGAAGCGCGAGCGCGAGTCGACCCAGGCCGCCGAGCAGCGGCGGAAGAGCTCCGTCGAGGAGGCGGACAAGCGGGTCGCCGAGGCGAAGCAGAAGGCCGAGCAGCTGGTACGCCTCGCGCAGGAGGACGCCGACCGGATCAAGTCGGAGGCGGACGCGCACTCGGCCCGTATCAGGGAGCAGATCGAGCGCGAGCAGGCCGAGCTCGACCGCAAGAAGACCGCGGTCAACTCGCAGATGGAGCAGCTGCGCAACCTGCTCGGCGTGGCTGCGCCGCTGGACTTCTCCGCCAGCACCCCGCAGGCGGACCCGAGCGCGGACCGCCCCGCCAGCAGCACGAGCAGCGGCGGCGGTGACCAGAGTGCCTCGGGCTCCGCTAAGATCGACCGGCCGGAGAGCAGTGACCAAGGCGGCGGGGGTTCGCCGCAGGCCAGGCAGGCCGGCAGCCAGGCGGCCGGCGGGCAGTGGTCCCAGTCGCGCACCGAGCACCACCACAGCGGTCAGATCCATGCGTCCAGGCAGAACACGCCGGGCGTCCCGGGACGACGTTACTGAGCACACGGACCTGTGAGCACCACGAGCCAGCCGTCTGACGACGGCGACCCCAGCGAGCGCGACTCCAGCGCCCCACCCACCCCCGACGACGCGCCCACCCAGCCGAGCGCCCAGGACCCGCCGGCCCCCGACGCGACCACCAGCGCCAGCGCCACCGCAGGCAGCGGCCCCGAGCACGACGCCGCGACCGGCCCAACAGCCGGCAAGGCCGCACCGGGCGACAGCGCCACCACCGGGGCCGACGACGCGACCGGCGGCGGCACCGCCCCGCGCGACGCCCGCTCGGCCGGCAGCGGCGCCGCGCCGGCCGAGCGGGGCACCGCAGGCAGCGGCGCCAAGCACGGCGATACCGCCGGCAAGGCCGCACCAGGCGACCGCGCCACCACCGGGGCCGACGACGCGGTCAGCGGCGGCACCGCCCCGCGCGACGCCGACGCGGCCGGCACAACCGCGTACGAGGCCGCGCCAGGTGACAGCGCGACCGCCGGGGCGAACGCCGGCAACATCGAGGCAGCCGGGCAGGGCACTGCGGCCGGCGGCGGCGAGCAGGAGATACCCGAGTACGCGGCACACGTCGAGGTGCCTCGCGACGAGATGACGGTGAGCAGCCGGTTCCCGTTCGGGCGGCCGGGGCGGCCGTTCCGCCGCTCGCCGTTCCTGTTCGGGCTCACCGGCGCGCTGGGCGTCGCGGTCGCGTGGGCGCTGGTGCAGGCGGTCATCAACGTCCAGTCGGTCATCGTGATCCTCATCGTCGCGATGTTCCTGGCCGTCGGCCTCAACCCGGCGGTGGAGTTCCTGCAGCGCAGGAAGGTCCCCCGCGGCCTCGCGGTGACCATCGTCTTCGTCGCGCTGCTGGTGTTCGTGGCCGGCTTCGTCTCGGCAATCGTCCCGCCGCTCGTGCAGCAGTCGCAGGAGCTGTGGGCGAACCGGAACGACTACCTGGCGACGCTGCAGAACAACGCGACCATCAACCGGCTGGACGAGCGCTACCAGCTGCTCGAGCGGGCGCAGGACTACCTGAACACCCGCGGCCAGGCGCTCGGCAGCCAGCTCGCGACCGGCATCGTCGGCGCCGGCAAGGCGATCGCCAGCGGTATCTTCAACACGTTCAGCGTGCTGATCCTCACCCTGTACTTCCTCGCCGCGCTACCGAAGATCAAGCGCACCCTCTACCGGCTGGCGCCGCGCACCCGCAGGGAGCGGGTGACGCTGCTCGGCGACGAGATCACCCAGCGGGTCGGCGGCTACGTCTCAGGTGCGGCGATCGTGGTGTTCATCGCCGGCCTCTCCACGTACATCTGGCTGCTCATCTGGCGGGTGCCCTACGCGCTCCCCCTCGCGCTGTGCGTCATGCTGCTCGGCCTGATCCCGATGATCGGCGCGACCATCGGCGGGGTGCTCGTCACGCTCGTGTCGTTCAGCGCAGGCATACCCACGGGCATCGCCACCGCGTTGTTCTACGTCGGCTACCAGCAGCTGGAGAACTACCTGATCTACCCCCGCGTGATGCGCAAGGCGGTCGAGCTGCCCGCCGCGGTGACGGTCGTCGCGATCCTCGTCGGCGGCAGCCTGCTCGGCGTGCTCGGCGCGCTGCTCGCCATTCCCAGCGCGGCCGCGGTCCTGCTGATCTTCCGCGAGGTCGTGGTCCCACGCCTGGAACGCGCCTGAGCTCGGGGCAAAGGCGCGTTCCAGGGGGCTCGATAGACCTCCTAGTGCGGGGTCAAGCGTTGGCCGCGGGCGTCCTCCGCGCGTAGGTCTGGTCGTCGCTGATGTCCGCACGCGACCGGTCCGGCAGCAGCCGGACGCAGATCAGCGTGACCACCATCGAGAAGACGACGTAGCCGGCGATCGCGTACGCCGTGCCGAAGCTGTGCAGCAGCCAGGCGGCCACCAGCGGCGCCGGCCCACCCGCGAACACCGAAGACAGCTGGTACCCGATCCCGGCTCCGCCGTACCGCAACCCGGTCGGGAAGCTCTCCGCGATGAGAGCGGCCTGCGGCCCGTACTGCATGTCGTGCGGGATCAGCGAGAGCACGATCGCGATGAAGACGACCGCCGCTACCCCGGTGTTGAGCATCCCGAAGAACACGAACGCGTAGACCGTGATGGTGATCGACCCGATCAGATAGACGCGTTTGCGGCCGGCCACGTCCGACAGCCACCCGAAGAACGGGATCGAGAACAGCGAGATCACCGCCGCGACCATCACCGCAGAGAGCGCGAACGTCTGCTCCACCCCTCGGTCGGTGACGTAAGTCAAGGAGAACACCGTGAAGATGTAGAACGGCATCTGCTCCGAGTACCTCAGCCCCGCGGTGAGCAGCAGCTCGCGCCAGTGCCGCTTCACCACCTGGAGGATCGGCGCCTTCTCGACCTGATCGCTCTCGACGACCGTGGCGAACATCGGCGTCTCGAGGATCCGCAGCCTGATGAACAGGCCGATGGCGACCAGTACCAGGCTGAGCAGGAACGGCACCCGCCAGCCCCACGAGCTGAACGCGTCAGGCGATAGCACGGCGCTGAACAGCGTCATACCGCCGGTGCCGAGCAACAGCCCGACCGGCACACCGAACTGCGGCCAGCTGGCGGAAAACCCGCGTCTCTTCTGGTCGCCCCACTCCATGGCGAGCAGCACGGAACCGCCCCACTCGCCGCCCACCGCGAGGCCCTGGAGGAGTCGCAGCGCGACCAGGAGGATCGGTGCGGCCGCGCCGATGCTGTCGGTGCTCGGCAACAGACCGATCACCGCCGACGAGATTCCCATCAGCAGCAAGGTGACGATCAGCGTGGCCTTCCGGCCGATCCGGTCTCCCCAGTGCCCGAAGAGCGCCGCACCGACGGGCCGCGCCGCGAAGCCCACCGCGTACGTCGCGAACGACTGGATCACACCCACGTACGGTTCGGACGCGGGAAAGAAGAGCTTCGGGAAGATCAGCGCCGCCGCCGTGCCGTAGAGGAAGAAGTCGTACCACTCGATCGACGTGCCGATCGCGCTGGCGGATATCGCCTTGCGTGCCTGAGACTTGCGTTCCGCGGTCCCCGCCGCACGGCGGGCCCGTTCTGCCTCGTCTCTACCCAGAACCATTTTGCGAGCCTCCCTTGACCCCCGTGGCGGGTTGTGGCGTTTCCTTGCGCCTGCTTGTACTTGCTATTGAGCCGTCCAACCCCCGTCGAGCGTCATCGACGCACCCGTGATGAACGACGCGTGCGACGAGCACAGATACGCGACGAGCTCGGCAACCTCATCGGGCTCGGCCAACCGTTTGATCGGTGTGCGGGCGAGCAAGACCTGGTCGAGTACCTCGTCTTCGGCGATGCCGTGCTGCGCCGCCTGGGCGCTGATCTGTTTCTCCACCAACGGCGTGCGGACGTACCCCGGGTCGACGCAGTTGCTGGTGACCCCGCGCCCCGCGGCCTCCAAGGCGATCGTCTTGGACAGGCCCTCGACGCCGTGCTTGGCGGCGACGTACGCGCTCTTGTACGCCGAGGCCCGCAGGCCGTGCACCGACGAAAGGTGCACCAGCCGACCCCAACCTCTGGCGTACATACCGGGCAGCACCCGGCGTGCGATCCGAAACGGCGCCTCGAGCATGACGCGCAGTATCAACGAGAAGCGGTCCGGTGGAAAGTCCTCCACCGCGGCGACGTGCTGCAGGCCGGCGCTGTTCACGACCACGTCCGGCTCCACGTCCAGCCGGTCCACGGCCGCCAGGTCGGACAGGTCGACCAGGCGCAGCTCGCCGTCCACGGCGTGGGCGACCTTCGCCGCGGCGTCCGCGTCCTTGTCGGCCACCACGACGTGCGCACCCGCGGCCCGCAGCCGCGTCGCGCACGCGTGACCGATGCCGCTCGCACCGCCGGTCACGAGCGCGACCCGGTCGGACAGGTCGACGTCGCCTCGTTGCGCCATGCAGACGAAGGTAAGGCGCAAGGCAACGCGAACCTATGGGTCGTACACACACAATGCGCACCCCGTAGGAGTGGGTTGCCAACACATCAGGTGCGCTCGACGATGGGCGAATGGACACCGACGTCTATCTCGAGCTGCTGGCCCGCGAGGCCCCGGTCATCGACTACGAGTCACCGATCCTGCACGCCAAGGGGCGGGGCGTGGGTGATGCGGACCTCGCGGCGCTGGAACGCGCCAAGCTGCTCGCGCTGCAGGTGCGCTCCAACCTGGAGCGGCACCGGCGGCGGGAGGCGGAGCTGGCGGCGCTGTTCGAGACGGCCAGCGACCTGGCGGCGTTGCGTGACCTCGACTCGGTGCTCGACGCCATCGTGAACCGGGCCCGCCGGCTGCTCGACACCGACGTCGCGTACATGACGCTGGAGGACGCCGAGCGCGGCGACACTTACATGCGGGTCACTGCGGGCTCCACGTCGGCGGCGTTCCAGCAGCTCCGGCTGCCGATGGGCGCAGGCCTCGGTGGCCTGGTGGCGCAGACGGCGCTGCCGTACGCGTCCGCGGACTACCCGCACGACGCGCGCTTCCGGCACACTCGGGAGATCGACGGCGCGGTCGACGAGGAGGGCCTGATCGCGATCCTCGGCGTGCCGATGCGCGTCGGCGGCCGGGTGCTCGGCGTGCTGTTCGCCTCCGACCGCAGGCACCGCTCGTTCGCCACCGGCGAGATCGCGCTGCTCGGCTCGTTCGCCGACCACGCGGCCGTCGCCATCGACAGCGCACGCACCCTGCAGGGCGCACGGGTCGCCCTGCAGGAGCTGGACGCGGCCAGCACGCTGCTGCACCAACGTACGGCGTCGGTGGAGCGGGCGGCGTCCGCGCACGACCGGCTGACCGACCTGGTACTGCGCGGCGGCGACCTGGAACAGCTCGCCGCCGCGGTGACCGACGTGCTCGGCGGTGCACTGCACGTCATCGACGCGGACGGGCGACGACTCGGCCACGCCGGCCAACCACGACCGGTCGACGCGGCGGCGGTCGCGGAGGCGGCGGCCGTCTCGCGCACCGCAGGGCGTGCCGTCCGGTGCCAGCGGTCGTGGGTCGCCGCCGTCGCGGCGGGCAGTGAGCACCTCGGCGCGCTCGTCCTCACCCCGGACACCGACCTCGACGACGCGGACCAGCGGATCCTGGAGCGTGCGGCGATGGTCACCGCCCTGCTGATGCTGCTGCGGCGCTCGCAGGCGGACGCCGAGACGAAGGTGCGGGGCGACCTGCTGTCCGAGCTGCTCGTCGCGCCGCACCAGGCACCGGACGCGATGCGCGAACGCGCCCGCCGGCTCGGCACCGACCTGGACGCGCCTTACACGGTGGTGGTCACCGACATCTCCGCACCGGAGCGCAGGCCGGCGACGGCGGCCGCGGCCAGGCACGCCTCGGCGCACGCCGGGTTGGCGACCAGCTACGAGGGCCGGGAGGTGCTGCTCCTGCCAGGCGCCGAGCCGGCGGCGGCCGCGCGGGCCGTGGTCAAGGAGCTGGGCGACGGCGCCACGGCCGGGGCGAGCAGCCCGGTGACCGGCGCGGAGGCGGCCGCGGCCGCGTACCGCGAGGCAGTGCGCTGCGTGGACGCACTGCTCGCCCTCGGCAGGCGCGGCGTCGGCGCGGCGATGTCGGAGCTCGGCTTCGTCGGCCTGGTGCTCGGCGAGGGCCGCGACGTCCAGTCGTTCGTGCGGTCCACCATCGGGCCGGTGCTGGAGTACGACGCGCGTCGCGGCACCGAACTGGTCGACACGCTGCACGCGTACTACGCCGCCGACCGCAGCGCCGTACGTGCCCACCACGCGCTGCACGTCCACGTGAACACGGTCAACCAGCGGCTCGCCAGGGTCGGCCAGCTGCTCGGCAGCGACTGGCAGGAGGCACAGCGGTCGCTGGAGATCCAGCTGGCACTCCAGCTGCGCAAGGTGCACGCCGTCATCTGAGCGGAGTTGTCCACAGGAGCGGGATTCCCGTGGTACGCGGCGTCGGCAGTGGTCATACTCGGGACGTCGAGAACGAGCGGAATGCCGGAGAGGAGGCGCACGCCCATGCCGCGGCGAGTGGCGCCGAACCTGATCTCGTGGGCCAGCGAGGTGGACGACCGCACCATCGAGCAGGCGGCGCGGGCGGCCGGCATGCCGTTCGTGCCGAGTCACGTCGCGCTGATGCCGGACGCGCACGTGGGCATCGGCGCGACCGTCGGGTCGGTGATCCCGACCGTCGGCGCGATCGTGCCCGCGGCGGTCGGCGTGGACATCGGCTGCGGGATGGTGGCGTCCGAGACCACACTGACCGCGACCGACCTGCCCGCCGACCTCGCCGCGCTGATGCCGCTGGTGGAGCGCCGCATCCCCGCCGGCGTCGGCAAGGGACACGCCGACCCGGCCGTCGACTCCGCCATGGCCGACCTCGGCCGGCCGCACACCGAGCTGACGGCGAAGCAGACGGCGAAGGCGTCCGCGCAGTTCGGCACCCTGGGCAGCGGCAACCACTTCGTCGAGGTGTGCCTGGACGAACGCGACCAGGTGTGGACCGTCCTGCACTCCGGCTCGCGCGGCATCGGCAACCAGCTCGCGCAGCAGCACATCGACGCCGCGAAGAAGCTGATGCAGCGGTACTTCATCGGCCTGGACGACCCGGCACTCGCCTACCTGGTGCAGGGCACCCCGGAGTTCACCGCGTACATCGAGGACATGCTGTGGGCGCAGCGGTACGCGATGGGTTCGCGCGCACGGATGGGCGAGGCGATCCTCGCGTCGCTGTTCGAGGTCGTCGGGCGCGGCGAGGAGGTCCGTACGATCAACTGCCACCACAACTTCACCCAGCGGGAGACCCACTACGGCAAGGACATGTGGGTGACGAGGAAGGGCGCGATCAAGGCCGCCGCGGGCGACGAGGGCGTCATCCCTGGCTCGATGGGCACCCGCTCGTACATCATCACCGGCAAGGGCAACCCCACGTCGTACGACTCGTGCGCACACGGCGCGGGCCGGCGGATGTCGCGGAAGAAGGCCCGCGAGCAGCTCACCGGCGAGTCGCTGACCGACGCGATGGGCGACCGCACCTGGAACGCCGACCGCGCCGACGCCCTCGTCGACGAGCACCCGGCCGCGTACAAGGACATCGACCTGGTCATGGAAGACCAGCGCGACCTGGTCGAGGTTCAGCACACCCTGCGCCAGGTGTTCAACTACAAGGGCTAGCCGACCACCCGACCCCAGGCACCGGGCACCGGGGCTCCCGGCCACGTCGCAGCCGCCTGCGCACCGTGCGCGTTGGCTACGGGCGGCGCCGACCGGGTACGGCTAGTCCGGCAGCTCGGTGGGCAACGGGAGCGCGGCGGGGTTCACCCGCTGCACGATCTCGGTCAGCACCCGGTGCACGCTCGCCTCCCCCACCCAGAGGTGACGGGCGCCGTCCACGCCGACGACCTCGGCGTGCGGCACGCGGGTGAAGCGCTGTTCCGCCTCCGGCGGGCGCAGGTAGTCGTCCAGCTCGGGTACCAGCGCCACCAGCGGCTTGCCGGACTCGGCCCACTGGTCGAGCTCGGCGTCGCCGGCCCGCTTCAGCGGCGGCGACAGCAGGATGGCGCCCTGCACCAGCGGGTCGTTGCCCCACTTCAGCGTCAGCTCGGTGCCGAACGACCAGCCGACGAGCCAGATGTTCGGCAGGTCGTGGAACTCGGCGTACTCCAACGCCGCGGCGACGTCGTACCGCTCGGCCTCGCCGCCGTCGAACGTGCCGCCGCTGGTGCCCTGCTCGCTCGTGGTGCCGCGGGTGTTGAACCGCAGCACGGCCAGGTCCGCCAGCGCCGGCAGCCGGAACGCCGCCTTCCGGTAGACGTGGCTGTCCATCATGCCGCCGTGCGTCGGCAGCGGGTGCAGCGTCACGAGCGTCGCGACCGGCGGACGGTCCACCGGCACCGCCAGCTCGCCGATCAGCTCGAGGCCGTCGGCGGTGTGCAGGGTGATCGGCGTCCGCTGCGCAGGCAGCACGGTGTCGTATCGGATCTTGGCCACCCGCCGAGCCTAACCAGCGCACCGGCCGCGGCAGCGGCACGGCCGGTCAGCGGCGGCGGGCACGGTTACGCCAGCACGCGGTGTGCCAGTGCCTGCGGGTGTCGCTGCCGAGGTGCTGCGCCCAGGTCACCAGGTGCGGCGTCCCCGGCCGGACCTCCTGGTTGCATCCGGGACACCGGTACGCCTTCGTCGCCGCGGCGCCGGCGATCGTCCGTACCACCCAGTCGCCGTCCGGCCACTCCTCCACCCGGTCGGCGGCGGGCGCCGGCGGTGGCGGCAGCTGGCGGCCGGGTCCGCGGCGGCGAGAGCGTCGTCCCATCCCGTCATTGTGCCGGTATCGTGAACGCATGGCCCGATACGAGTATCAGTGCCGCACCTGCGGCGACGAGTTCGAGGTGACTCGGCCGATGACCGAGTCGAGCGCGCCGACGTCATGCGCCTGCGGCGCACCGGACGCCGCCCGCGTCTACTCCAGCCCGGCCATGACCGGCCGCGCCGCAGCCACGGCCGGCGCACCGGCACCCGCCGCAGCTGGCGGTGGCGGTGGCGGCTGCTGCGGCGGCGGCTGCTGCGGCTAGCCCGCAACCAACCGCCCCAAACCACCACGAACCCATCCAGCACCCGGCGCGAACTTGCCCCGGGGCGTCCGGGCCAAGTGTCCGTGGCGGATGCGGCCCCTAGCCACCGAGTCGCCCAGTGCCTCACCCGGGACGCCCATTCCAGCCTGCCCGACACCCGACGAGGAGCCACCCTGAGCGCACTGCCCCCGACCCCGGGCGAGTTGCGGTGGTGTTCGGCGCCGCACCCCGAGAGTGGCGAAGGTGCCGCAGCGGCGGCGCTGCCGAAAGCTTGTGACCGACCCACCCAGCGCGACCACCACCGTGAGCGCGCCCGCTAGGCACCCACCGCGGACGCCACCGGCAGCACACTTACCCAACGCCCCCCGGCCACCACCGCGACGCGCTAGCCCGGGCGCCCAGCACGGACACACTCACCCCGCGCAGGCGCGCCACCGACAGCCCGCAGGCCGGCAACTACCGCGGACGCCACCGGCAACACACCTTCCCAACGCCCCCCGGCCACCACCGCGAGCGCGGTAACCACCGACCCAGCCCGGCGCCCGGTCCGGCCATGGCGCCGACGCGACGCGCTTGCCCGGCGCCCCACCGGGCCGCTGACGCGGCGCCCGCGCGGACGCCTCCTACGGCGCGCTCACTCGTCGCCGGGCGGCGATGCCGCGGCTGGCGCGTTACCACCGGCTTGGCTCGGCGCCCAGCGCCGCTCACTGTGCGCTCGCGGGGGCGGCGCGGGCTAGCTCGCGTCTCCTGGCTGGTCGTGGAAGCCGCGGCCGGCGGTTACGTACTCGGCTAGGAGGGGGCTGGGCACCAGGCCGCTCTCCCGCACCTCGTCGTAGATCGTCCATTGGCGGGTGAGGACGGTGTCCAGGCCGATCTCGTCGACCAGCTGGAACGGACCCTTCGACAGCGCGCAGCCGAGCCGCATCGCGGCGTCGACACCTTCGACCGTCGCGTACCCGGACTCCACCATCTGAACCGCGTCGTTCAGGTACGGCAGCAGCAATGCGTCGAGTAGCTGGCCGGCGCGGTCCGCGCAGACGACCGGCGTCTTGCCCGCCTGCCGGCACAGGGCAACCGCCTGCTGCACGGTCTCGTCCGGGGTGTCGACCGACCGCACCACCTGCACCAGGTCGCCGTCGGGCACAGGGACGTTCAGCCCCACCACCCTGGCCGCGGCACCCGCCGCCACCGCCAGCTTGATCACCGGCACGCCGGCCGCCGCGGCCACGACCAGGTCGCAGTCGGCAGTCGCCGAGTCGCGGCGCACCTCCACCGACGCGGCGTCGAGCACCGCGCCGACGGCCTTCACCTGCTCACCCGAGCCGATAAGGCCGACGCGACCCACGTCCGGCAGCTCCGCCGGTCCTGCCGGAGTGCGCTCGTCCGCGACGGCGGTGCCCGAGCCGGCTGCCTCGTACGTGTAGAAGCCGCGACCGGTCTTGCGCCCGAGCCGGCCGGCGGTGACCAGCTGCCCGAGCAGCGGCGCGGCCACGTACCGCCGGTCGCCGGTCTCCCGGTACATCACGCCGAGCACCTCATGCGCGGTGTCCAGGCCGATCAGGTCGAGCAGCGCGAGCGGCCCCAGCGGGTAGCCGCAACCGACCCGCATCGCCGTGTCGATGTCCTCCCTGGACGCGTGCCCGCGCTCGTACATGCCGATGGCGCGGTTCAGGTAGCCGAACAGCAGCGCGTTCGCGATGAACCCGGCACGGTCGCCGACGACCACCGGGTGCTTGCCGAGCCGCTGCGCCAGGTCGACGATCGCCTCGACCACCACGTCGGCCGTGGAGACCGTGTGCACGACCTCGACCAGCCGCTGCACCTGCGCGGGGTTGAAGAAGTGCATCCCCACGACCTGGGACGGCCGCCCCGTACATGCGGCGATCTCCGTGACGGACAGGGACGAGGTGTTCGTCGCGAGGACGGCGTCGGCCGGCACCACCTCGTCGAGACGGCCGAATATCTCCCGCTTCAGCTCCATCCGCTCGCTGACCGCCTCGACCACCAGGTCGCGGTCGGCGAGGTCCGCGAACGACGTGGAGTAGCCGACCCGGCCGAGCAGCGCCGTACGCTCTTCCTCGGTGATCCGGCCGCGCCGCGCCGCCCGTTCCGTCGACTTCTCCAGCCGGGCGCGGCCCGCGTCGACCAGCTCCTGGCTGTACTCGACGCCGACCACGTCGAGTCCGCCCGCGGCGAGCACCTCCACGATCCCCGCACCCATGGTGCCGAGACCGATGACGCCTACCTTGCTGATGTTCTCCGCCATCGAACCTCCGGTTTCCTCTGTCCGCAGTTTTGCAGAGACCGGCGCGCGCCCGATTGTCCAGCCCGGTGCGCTGTGTGGATAGGCTGACCGACCGTGCGACTCGTCATTGCCCGCTGCTCGGTGGACTACTCCGGCAGGCTGGAGGCACACCTCCCGCCTGCACTTCGGCTGCTCATCGTCAAGGCGGACGGGTCGGTGCTCGTCCACTCCGACGGCGGCTCGTACAAGCCGCTGAACTGGATGTCCCCGCCGTGCCAGCTGCACGAGGAGGACGGTCAGTGGCGCGTGCTCGGCAAGAACGGCGAACAGCTCACCGTGCACCTGGACGAGGTCGTGCAGGACATCAGCTACGAGCTCGGCGTCGACCCCGGCCTGGAGAAGGACGGCGTGGAGAGCCACCTGCAGGAGCTGCTCGCCGAACAGATCGAGACGCTCGGCACCGGCTGGCGGTTGGTACGGCGGGAGTACCCGACGGCGATCGGACCGGTCGACATCATGGCCAGGGACGCCGACGGCGCCGCGGTCGCCGTGGAGATCAAGCGGCGCGGCGAGATCGACGGGGTCGAGCAGCTCACCAGGTACCTGGAGCTGCTGAACCGCGACCCGCTGCTCGCCCCGGTCCGCGGCGTCTTCGCCGCTCAGGAGATCAAGCCGCAGGCGCGGGTGCTCGCCACCGACCGCGGCATCTCGTGCGTGACGCTCGACTACAACGCCATGCGCGGACTCGACGACCCGTCGCAGCGCCTGTTCTGAGAGATATTGCATAGGCTTGAACCGAGCAGGCCGACAGTTAGTCGGGGGGCGACGCACGCTCTGTGACGGCGTCGCATAACGTCGGTCGGACTCACTTCGAGAGGACGGTAGGTATGGGGTTCCTCGACAGAGCCAAGGAAGCCGCACAACGAGCCAGGTCGGGCGCGCGCGTAGCCCGCGAACAGGGCCAGCACCGGATCAACGAGCTGCAGGCGCGTCGGCAGGCCGAGGTCCTCCTCCGCGAGGTGGGCTTGGCGTCGTACGAGGAGAAGCAGGGCATCGGCGGCCAGGAGGCAGTCGTCCGCGCGGTCGCGAAGCTGGACGAGCACGTACGCGCGCACAACATCGACCTCTCCACCTCCGGCCTGCGCGGATACCTGCGTACGGCGACGGGCAGCGGTGACGACGGCAGCCGCGTCGGCCGGTCACCGGCCACCGCGACTGACGCAGCACCGGAAGCGACGGCCGCCAAGGACGAGCCGGGCACCGGTGACGTTCCACCCGACACCGCGGCCGAGCAGCCGAAGAACGACAACCCGACCACGGCAGACAACCCCGGCGGCAAAGACAACCCGGCCACCGAGGCCAGCAGCGCAACCAAACCGGCCACCGACACCGGCAGCGCGAGCAAGCCGGCCACCGAAGCGAGCACCGCGACCGGGCAGGCAGCGGACACCGGTGCCGCCAGCAAGCCGGCCACGGGCGGCAGCGGCGCGAGCAAGCCGGCTACGGAAGCGAGTACCGGGAGCAAGTCGGCCGCGACAGCGAGCGGCTCGACCGGGAAGAGTGCGGGCACGCAGGCGTCGGCGAAGAACACGACGGCGGCTAGCAAGACCACCGCCGGGAAGAAGACCACTACGGCGAAGAAGACCAGTACCGCCAAGCAGACCAGCGCGGCGAAGAAGACGACCGCCAAGAAGACGAGCGCGAAGAAGACCGCGTCCGCCGACGGCGCCGGTACACAGGCGACGCCGCCGGCAGAAGGCGATCAGTAGTCGTAGAAGCCCTGGCCGGACTTGCGGCCCAGCTCACCCGCCTCGACCATGCGGGGTGAGCACCTCGGGCGCGAAGAAGACCGCGTCCGCCGACGGCGCCGGTACACAGGCGACGCCGCCGGCAGAAGGCGATCAGTAGTCGTAGAAGCCCTGGCCGGACTTGCGGCCCAGCTCACCCGCCTCGACCATGCGGGTCAGGACCTCTGGCGGGTAGAACTTGGCGTCCGCCGTCTCCCGCCAGACGTTGAGTGTGGCGTGCCGCAGCACGTCCACGCCGGTGAGGTCGGTGGTCGCCAGCGGGCCCATCGCGTGCCCGAAGCCGAGCTTGCAGGCGAGGTCGATGTCCTCCGCGGTCGCGACGCCCGACTCGTAGAGCCTGATCGCCTCCATCGCCAGCGCGCAGATGAGCCTGGTGGTCACGAACCCGCCGACGTCCCTGTTGACCACGATCGCGGTCTTGCCGATCCCCTCGACGTAGTCCTTCGCGCGCGCCAGTGACGCGTCGCTGGTCTTGCGGCCGCGCACCAGCTCGCACAGCGCCATCATCGGCACCGGTGAGAAGAAGTGCGTGCCGACGACTGCCTCCGGCCGGCTTGTCGCAGCCGCGATCTGCGTGATGGGGATGGCGCTCGTGTTGGTCGCGAGCAACGCGTCGTCGCGGCACAGGCCGTCGAGCGCGGCGAAGACCTCCCTCTTGATGTCGATCTCCTCGAACACCGCTTCGACGACGATCTCCGCATCCGCGGCGGCGTCCAGCTCGGTCGTCGTGGTGATCCGGCCGACGGCCGCGTCCGCGTCCGACTGCTCGATCCGCCCCTTCGACGCGAACTTCGCCAGGCTGGCCTCGATACCGGAGAGAGCCCGCTCGAGCTGGTCCGCGCCGACGTCGCGCAACACGATGTCGTGGCCGGCCACTGCCGACACCTGCGCGATGCCGGAACCCATCAACCCCGCACCGATGACCGCGATCTTCGCCACGGTTGCCTCCCTGCTCACTGACTGGTCGCCCCCACCTTAGTTGCCGTGCCACGCAGTACCTAAGGACGTCCTCGGGGTGCCTCCCAGGGGGATACCCGATACTCGGCAGCCCTCGTCGCAGTCATTCTCATATGTAGATGGCCAATATATGACGAGAGGCGATATACCGATGACGAACACCACCCTGCCGCGCACGTACTCCGCTCCCGCTGCACAGCAGCCGCAACCGGCAGAACCGAGCTACCTCCGTACAGTGCGACGGCTCAGCGTCCCGTTGCTGCGCCTCGCCCTCGGCCTCGTGTTCGTCTGGTTCGGCGCCCTGGAGGTCGCGGGCGTCACTCCGGTAGGCGACCTCGTCGCCGGCGCACTGCCCTGGTTCGACGCCGCCTGGGTCGTGCCCGCACTCGGCGCGTTCGAGGTGCTCCTCGGCCTGGTACTGGTCAGCGGCAAGCTCGTCGGCCTGGCGTGCGCCGCGATGATCGCGCACCTGGGCGGGACGTTCCTCGTCTACGTGATGCAGCCCGAGGTCGCCTTCACGAACGGCAACCCACTGCTGATGACCATGGAGGGCGAGTTCGTCGCGAAGAACGTCGTGCTAATCACCGCCGGGCTGGTCGTGGCGCTGTGGTCGAGGCACGCCAGGGCACTGCGCTGACCCGCGGTGCCGTACGTTGGACGGATGCCACCGACCGACCTGCCGACAGCCGAGTTCGCGTTCCCCGGGCCGCTGCGCGACGAGCTCGTCGCGGCGATCCTCGCCGGCGCCAAGACGACCACGACCGGCCTGCTGGTCGAGTACGAGCTCGACGGCGAGCCGCTCCCCCAGCCGGGCGAGCGCAGCGCCGTCGTCGACTCGGCCGGCCGGCCGGTCGCGGTGATCGAGACCGTGCAGGTACGTGTGTTCCCGGCACGCGACGTCGACCTGCAGCACGCGATCGACGAAGGCGAGGGCTACGCCTCGGTCGCCGAGTGGCGGTCGGCGCACGAGAGCTTCTGGCACAGCGAGCAGATGTGCAACGCACTCGGCGACCCGGCGTTCACGGTGACCGACGACACGCAGGTCGTCGCAGAGCGCTTCCGGCTGGTCGAGGTGCTCGATCCCCCGCCGCAGTGACGGCGGAGGTTCTCAGGTCGGGAACGCGTGCGGGTCGGGCTCGCGCCCGACCGCCGCACCGAGCGCGGCCAGCTGCTCCAGGAACCTCGGGTAGCCACGGTCGATGTGGAACGCACTACCCACCGTCGTGACACCGTCGGCAACCAGCCCGGCGAGCACCAAGCCCGCACCGGCGCGGATGTCGGTCGCCTGCACCGGCGCGCCGGACAGTTGTTCCCTCCCCCGCACTGCCGCGTGGTGCCCGTCGATGTGGATGTCCGCGCCGAGCCTGATCATCTCGTTGACGAACATGAACCGCGCCTCGAAGACGTTCTCCGTGATCATCGCCGCGCCATCGGCGACCGCGTTCAACGCGATGACCATCGGCTGCAGGTCGGTCGGGAACCCGGGGTAAGGCAACGTCACCACGTCGATCGCCCGCGGCCGGCCGTCCATCCGGACGCGTACGCCGCCGAGCTCCTCCTCGATCTCGGCGCCCGCCCCCGTCAGCTTCTCCAGCGGTAGCTCCAGGTGGTCTGCGCGGGCACCTCGGACGAGCACGTCACCGCGGGTCATGGCCGCGGCGAACGCGAACGTGCCGGCGACGATCCGGTCAGGTGTCGTCACGTGCCGCACGGCCGCCAGCCCTGGCACGCCGTCCACCTCGATCGTCGACGTGCCGGCGCCGCCGATCTTCGCGCCCATCTGCTGCAGCATCTCAGCGATGTCCACGATCTCCGGCTCGCGCGCGGCGTTGTCGATGACCGTGCGTCCCTGCGCGAGCACCGCGGCCATCAGGATGTTCTCGGTGGCCCCGACGCTCGGGAAGTCGAGGACGACGGTCTGGCCGCGCAGCCCGTGCGGCGCCCGTGCGATCAGGAAACCGTGCTCGCTCTCGATCGTGGCGCCGAGCTTCTCCAGCCCGGCGATGTGCATGTCCAGCCCGCGGGACCCGATCGCGTCGCCGCCGGGCAGCGCCACCCGTGCCTCGCCGGTGCGCGCGACCAGCGGGCCGAGCACGCAGATCGACGCGCGCAGCCGGCGCACGACGTCGTAACCGGCCTCGTGCCCGAGGCGGGCGGGCACGGCGACCTGCACGGCCCCGTTGGTGCGCTCGGCGCGACAGCCGAGCCCGTCGAGCAGCTCGGCCATCATCCGGACGTCGAGGATGTCGGGCACCGCGTCCAGCTGCGTGGTGCCCTCGGCGAGCAGTGCCGCGGCCATCAACTTGAGCACGCTGTTCTTCGCGCCCGTCACCTCGACGGCGCCGGTGAGCCTGGCACCACCTTCGACTCGGAAGCGTTCCATCCGCGGCATGCTACGTCAGCGCCGTGAGGCGCAGCCCGCTGGCCGCAGTGGAACGGATAGCCTGCCAGCATGGTGAAGAAGTCGAAGCTGGTGCTCTCACAGATCTACACCCGGGTCGGTGACGACGGCACGACCGCGCTCGGTGACATGTCGCGTACGGCGAAGACGGACTCCCGGGTCGCCGCGTACGGTGACGTCGACGAGGCGAACTGCACGATCGGCGCAGCAATTGCGCTCGGCGAGCTGCCCGACGCCATGGTGCGGCTGCTCGGCCGGGTGCAGAACGAGCTGTTCGACGTCGGCGCCGACATCTCCGCGCCGATCGTCCCCGACCCGCAGTACCCGCCGTTGCGCATCGACCAGGGCTACGTCGACCGCCTGGAAACGGCGTGTGACGAGTTCAACGCGGACCTGCCGACCCTGCGTAGCTTCGTGCTGCCCGGCGGTACCCGCGGTGCGGCGCTGCTGCACGTGGCGCGCACGACGACTCGCCGGGCGGAACGGGCCACCTGGGCGGCCATCGAGGAACACGGCGACACGATCAACCCACTCACCGCCGCGTACCTGAACCGGCTCTCCGACCTGCTCTTCATCCTCGCCCGTGCCGCCAATGCCGGACACGGCGACGTGGAGTGGCAGCCAGGAGACACCCGCGACTGAACCGGACCTAACCGCACTGGAGCGCGGTCGTCGCCTCCAGCGTGGCCTCTTCCAGCCCACGCGGGCCGCAGGCGTCCCCGACCCTCGACACGTGCGGCTGGCCCTCCAGCTCGTTCCAGAGCGCGTCCACGGGCACCCGGCCGTGCGCGTACACCACAGTCGCGGTTCCCGCCGGCAGCGGCGCTGTGCGGCCGGAGAACACGTTGCGCAGCACTGTGCGGCCGTCGACGCCGACCAGCTCGTGGTGCGGCAGCAGCGCGACGCCGAGCGCGTCCAGCCGGCCCAGGTAGGCGTTGCGTTGGTACAGGTGCACCAGCTCACCCGGCGTCGCACCGGCGTACGCGAGCGTCACCTGGTGGCCGCCGGACGCGAGGGTCTCCGCCGCGTCCAGCCCGATCCAGTCGCCGCCCCAGTCGGCCACGAGCACCGGCCCGGACAGCTGGCCCGGCGTCTCGATGGCCGTCCAGGCGTCGACCAGCCGTACCCCGTCGATCGCGGGCAGCTCCGGCGCGTACGGGCGGGCACCGGTCGCGACCACCACCCGGTCGTAGCCGGCGCAGTCGGCCGCCGCGAGCTCGGCACCGAGGCGCACCCGCACGCCCAGCCGGTCGAGCTCGGCTGCCGACCACCGCCACCACCGGGTCCAGGCCTCCGCGTGGCCGGGTGCCTGGCCGGCGACCGCGAGCTGGCCGCCGAGCCGCGACGCGCGGTCGGCGAGCTCCACGACGTCGCCGTCCTCCGCGGCGGCGACGGCGGCGGTCACCCCGGCCGGGCCGCCGCCGACGACGAGCGTCGAGCGCCCGGACGCGACCGCCGGCGCAGCGGGCCGCTGCGCCATGGTCGCCTCCCTGCCGGTACGTACGTTGGTGATGCAGGCGATCGGCAGGCCCGCGTGGTAGTGGCCGATGCAGCCCTGGTTGCAACCGATGCACGGGATCGCGGGCTCGCTGGCGACCGTCTTGCGCACCAGGTGCGGCTCCGCGATGTGCGCCCGGGTCATGCCCACCGCGTCGACCAGCCCACCGGCAACTGCGTCCTCGGCGTCGGCGAGATCGACCACACGGGTCGCCGCCAGCACCCGGACGTGCGCAGGTAGCTCCTCGCGCACGCCGCCGAGGAAGTCGAAGACGTGGCCGGCGGGCACCGGCGGTGGCGGCGCGATGTACGAGGATCCTTCGTGCGTCGCGGAGTCGCCGAGCGCGAACGACACGAAGTCGAGGTGCACCGCCTCGCACAGCTGCGCCGCCAGCTCGCGACAGCTCGCAGCGCGCAGGCTGCCGAGGCTCATCTCGTCGATACTCAGCCGCACCCCTACGGCGAGCCGGTCGCCCACCTCGTCGCGGATCGCGGCGAGCGTCTCCACGGTGAAGCGCAACCGGTCCTTGTACTCGTCGTCCCTGACGTTGCTGCGCGGCGACATGAACTGCGCGTGCAGATAGCCGTGCGCTGCGGAGACCTCGACGCCGTCCAGGCCGGCCGCCTCGGCGTGCCGCGCCGACCGCGCGTAGCCGGCGACGAGCTCGCGGATCTCGCGGCGGCTCAGGGCACGCGGCTCGACGTGGAACCTCGCGGTCGGCACCGCGCTCGGCGCGACCGCCGCCGGTCGCGGCGCCGACGCGATCTGCTCCCGCCCGCCGTGGAACAGCTGGATGAACGTACGGCCGCCGCCGTCGCGTACGGCCGACGCGACGGCGGCGAGGGCGGGCACCACCTCGGGCAGGTAGGCGCCGATGGTGTGCGCCGTCAGCAGGCCCGTCGGGTGCACCGCCGAGGCCTCCACGAACACCGCGCCGATCCCGCCCTTCGCCCGTTCCGCGTGGTACGCGACCAGGTCGCTCGTGGGCAGGTGGTCGTGCACGAGACCGGTCTGGTGTGCCGTGGACACGACCCGGTTGCGCAGCCCGACCGGGCCGACGGTGAGCGGGCTGAGTACGTGCGCCAACCCGGCGTCCGTCACGGTGCCTCCTTACCTTGGCTCACGAGCTCATCGGCAGGGCGTAGAACGCCACCAACACCACCGCGGCGAACACGAAGACCGCACCGGTGGCCATCGCGTACCGCGACGTGGTCGCCACCTTCGCCTGGTCGAGGTTCTCGCTCGGCACCTGCTTCAGCCGCTGCCTGAACTCCTCGGCGGCGGCGCTCGGCTGCTGCCCGAGGTTGCCCAGGTAGGCGGCGACGACGCTCGCCGCGAACGCGAACAGCACCGGGTCGAGCCAGCTCGGCAGGCCGAGCCCGGCGAACTCCACCAGCCCCTGCAGCACCGCGGCCACAACGAACCCGGCAGTCATGCCGGCGGCCGCCCCACGCGCGGTGAGCCGCTTGCCGTGCACGGCCCAGATGGCGATCGGACCCCACGAGGCCGCGAACAACGTCGCCGCGAAGTAGCCGATGGTCAGCACCGCCGGCGGCGCCACCGCGGTCACGCCGAGCACCACGAGGCCGGCCAGCAGCATGACCAGCCGGGACGTCCGCAGGGCCTGCCGGTCGTCGTCGGCGTCCGCCTGCCGGCGCCGCAGCCACGGCAGCACGTCGTGTGCGGCGCTGAACCCGATCAGCGAGAGGAACGCGGCGGCGGACGACAGCCCGGCCGCGACGATGCCGGTGACGACGAGCACGCCGAGCGCCGGCGGCAGCACGTGCTGCGCCGCCCAGATGAACGCCACCTCGGACGGATCGATATCCGGCTTGTACAGGTTGATCGCGAAGCCGCCGAAAGTCAGGAAGACGTACAGCAGGCCGAGCGCGCCCATCGCAACGAAGCCGCTGCGCAGGCAGACGTGCTCGTTCTTCGCCATCAGGTAGCGGCTGGACTGCCACGGGCTGATGGCGACGACCGTCGCCCAGACGACCCCCAGGGTGACCGCCCACAGCAGCACCTCGCCAGGGCTGCCCATGTAGGCGCCGTCACCGGTGACGCCGTGCCAGGTCAGTGCGTCCGGCTTCGCCGCCAGCTCGGTCATCCGTTCGACGGCGGCGGTCGGCCCGCCAGCGCGGAAGATCAACCACGACATGCCGGCCAGGCCGGCCAGCATGAAGATCACGAACATCAGGGTGTCGTTGATCAGGATGCCCTTGGAGCCGGACATCAGCGTGAAGATGCTGTACGCCGCCCACACCAGCACCAGGGCCGACCAGCCCGGGATGTCGAGCAGCTGCCCGACCACGAGCGACAGCCCCTGCGTGACCGCGACCAGGTAGAGGCCGATGCCGATCACCACCAGCAGCCCGGCGAGCGCCTGGACGCCGGCGGAGTCGAAGCGGCGGCCGAAGAACTCCGGCACGGTCAGCGTCTGCGCCCTGCTCAGGTACCGCCCGAAGGCCAGCACGCCGAGCACGTAACCGCAGATGTTGATCGCGGTGAGCACGAGCAGCGTGACCGGGTAACCGTCGTAGGAGAAGCCGAGCTCCCCCATGAACGACACCGTGGAGAGGAACGACGCGACCAGCGTCCCTGCGACCAGCGCGGTCGGCGCGCTGCGGCCGGCCACGTAGTACTCCGAGCGGCTGCGAACCTTGCGCCCGACGACGGCGCCGATCACCAGATAGAGGACGAAACTGCCGAGCACTCCCGCCGCGAACATCAGCGCCGCCTTCCGTAGCTACGGCGGATGAGCACCCACGAGACGACGACGACCAAGAGCGGAAGCACGCCGTAGTACACGGCGACGAGCATGGGCCCCAATGCCCCTCCTCAGGTTTCGCCCCCGTCGGCAATTATCAATATTGCAGTATTGGAAAACCATCGCACCCTGTCAACTCCCACCGCGGCGAGGTTTGTCAACGAGTCAGGCGGGGACGCCGAGGAGGGCGCGGGCGGCGCCGATAAGGCGGCTCTCCCGCCAGTTCTGGTCCGCTCGGCGTAGGCGCATGGCGACCGCCACGTCCAGGCCGTCGACCATGGTGACCAGCTGCTCGGCGACGACGGCGGGGTCGTCGGTGAGCTGGAAGACGCCCTCGCGGGCGCCGTCGTCGATTACCGTGCGCAGGGCGTCGAACCAGGCCTCGTACACCTGCTGCACCACCCGGCGACGGCGGGGGTCACGCGCGGCCTGGTTGACGAAGTCGAGCCAGGTGACCGCGCGCTGGCGCATCCGGGTGGATGCCGTGGCCGCGCGGCAGAGCGCGACCACCCGGCCCCACGGGTCGTCGCCGGTGCCGGCCGCCGTGCGCATGCGCTCGACCACCGTCATGCAGTAGTCGTGGAACGCCTGGTCGAGCAGGGCGTCCCGGCTGCGGAAGTAGTGCTGGATCATGCCCACGGAGACACCGCTCGCGGCGGCCACGTCCACCAGCCGCACCGCGGTGAGCCCGCGCTCGGCGACCAGTGGCATCACCGCCGCGAGGATGCGGCGGCGCTGCGCGTCACCACCAGGTGGGCGCCCACGTCGCGCCAACGCACCCTCCTCCGCGGGTCACGTGATGTGGTCGATGTACGCGCCAGGCGGCGCCGCCTCCAGCCAGGCCAGGAAACCGGTGAGCGCGCTCTCGCTCATCGCCAGCTCCAGCGACCGGCGCCCGACGGTGACCTCGACGACGACGGCACCGGCGTTCACCGCGAGCGCCTCGGGCCCGGTCGGCGTGCGCCTGCGCCGGACGGTCAGGTCGCGCCTGGACACCACCTCGCTCGGCCGCGCCGCGAAGCTGAACACCCGGAACCACTTCAGCTCGTCGCCGTCGTACCTGGCCACGCCGAGCACCCAGCCACGGCCCAGGTTGCCAGGCCGCCGGCGCAGCGAGCAGTCGATCGTGCCGGCGCCGCGCAACAGCATCCGGCGCCTGATGGTCAACGCGACGAACAGCAGAGCGATGACGACGAGGATGCCAAGCAGCAGGCCGATGCTGTCGACGGCGAGGCTCCTGACAAAGAGGAACACCACATCGCCGGGCGTGACCAGCTCGCCCTGCTGTGCGGTGTGTCCCCCCATGCGCTGCTCCGCCCTTGGGTCGTCCGTGCTCGGCTGCTAGACCTCGACCCCCGCGGCCCGTAGTCGTGCCTGTGCCCGCTTCGCTTCCGCTCGCGCGTCTTCGTCTTCGAGCGAAGCCAGCCCGCGCTCGTACGCGCTGCGCGCCGCCTCGACGTCGACTTCGTCGCCGAGCTCCGCCGACTCGGCCAGGACCGACACGTGGTTGTCTGCTACCGACAGGAAGCCGCCGTGCACCGCAGCGCGCAGCAGCTCGTTGTTCTGCTCGTCGAGCACCCGCAGCACGCTGCCCTCCGCGAACGTGCCGAGCACCGGCACGTGGTTGGGCAGCACACCGATGTCGCCGTCGGTGGTCTTGGCGACGACCATGTGCGCGTCTCCCGACCACACCTTGCGCTCGGGAGATACGAGCTCGACGTGTAACTGGGCCACTAGCAGACCTCCGGGGCCGAGGGTATGGCCTTCCTTATGCAGAGGATAACCCGCATGGTCCTCCGTCCGGTCGGCCGGCTTGCGGTAATCAGGCGCTGAGCTTCTTCGCGTTCTCCTTGACGTCGTCCAGACCGCCGCAGAGCAGGAACGCCTGCTCCGGCAGATGGTCCACCTCGCCGTCGCAGAGGGCCTTGAACGACGCGATCGTCTCGTCCAGCGGGACGAACGAACCGGCCTGGCCGGTGAACTGCTCCGCCGCGTACATGTTCTGCGACAGGAACCGCTGGATCCGGCGCGCCCGGCCGACGATGACCTTGTCCTCTTCGGACAACTCGTCGATACCGAGGATGGCGATGATGTCCTGGAGGTCCTTGTAGCGCTGCAGGATCTCCTTCACCCGGCTCGCCACCTGGTGGTGCTCCTCCCCCACGTACAGCGGGTCGAGGATCCGCGACGACGAGGTCAGCGGGTCGACCGCGGGGAAGATGCCCAGCGCGAACACCTCACGGGAGAGCTCCGTGGTGGCGTCCAGGTGCGCGAACGTGGTGGCCGGCGCCGGGTCGGTGTAGTCGTCCGCCGGCACGAAGACCGCCTGCATGGAGGTGATCGCGCGGCCGCGGGTCGACGTGATCCGCTCCTGCAGCTGGCCCATCTCGTCGGCCAGCGTCGGCTGGTAACCCACCGCGGACGGCATCCGGCCGAGCAGCGTGGAGACCTCGGAACCTGCCTGGGTGAACCGGAAGATGTTGTCGATGAACAGCAGCACGTCCTGTTCCTGGACGTCGCGGAAGTACTCCGCCATGGTCAGCGCGGACAGCGCGACGCGCAGGCGGGTGCCTGGCGGCTCGTCCATCTGGCCGAAGACGAGCGCGGTGTCGTTGATGACGCCGTCCTCGCTCATCTCGAGGAACAGGTCGTTGCCCTCACGGGTGCGCTCGCCAACACCGGCGAACACCGAGGTGCCACCGAAGTTCCTCGCGACCCGGATGATCATCTCCTTGATCAACACGGTCTTGCCCACACCGGCGCCGCCGAACAGGCCGATCTTGCCGCCCTGGACGTACGGGGTGAGCAGGTCGATGACCTTGATGCCGGTCGCCAGCATCTCGGTCTTCGGCGCCAGGTCGACGAACTTCGGCGCGGACCGGTGGATCGGCCAGGTCTCGCCGGACAGCTGCAGGTCCGGCTCGTCCAGGCACTTGCCGAGCACGTTGAACACGTGCCCCTTGACCTGGTCGCCGACGGGCACGCTGATCGGTGCGCCCGTGCTGCGCACGGGGGTGCCGCGGACCATGCCGTCCTGTGGCTGCATGCAGATGGTGCGGACGAGGTTGTCGCCCAGGTGCTGCGCCACCTCGAGGGTCAGCGTGCGTGCCTCGCCGAGCAGCTCCACCTCGACCTCGAGCGCATGGTTCAGCTCGGGCATCGCCTCGGTCGGGAACTCGACGTCGACCACCGGCCCGATGACTCGGGCGACGCGCCCGGTCGCGGTGTCGGCATCAGCGGTAACAGTCATCTATGCCTCACTCACTCCCCGCGGTGGCATCCGCAAGGGCGTTCGCGCCACCGACGATCTCACTGATTTCCTGGGTGATCTGTGCCTGGCGAGCCGCGTTCTGCAACCTGGTGTAGGTCTCGACCAGCTCGTTGGCGTTGTCCGTCGCGGACTTCATCGCGCGCTGCCTCGCCGCCTGCTCGGACGCGGCCGCCTGCAGCATCGCGTTGTAGATCCGGCTGTTGATGTAGCGCGGCAGCAGCTCCTCGAGCACCTGCTCGGGCGACGGCTCGAACTCGTACAGCGGGAACGTGCCCTCCGCCGGCGGCTCGTCCGTCTCCTCCACCTCCAGCGGCAGCAGCCTGAGCACCTGGGTGCGCTGCGTCAGCATGGAGACGAACTCGGTGTAGACGATGTGGATCTCGTCGACACCGCCCTCCTCGGTGGGCGTGAGGAACGCGTCGACGAGGGTCTGGCCGACCTGCCGTGCGTCCTCGTACGCCGGCTGCTCGCTGAACCCCGACCACGAGTCGGCGAACTCCCGCTGCCGGAAGCGGTACCAGTTGATGCCCTTGGTGCCGCAGACGTACGGCGCCGTGGCCTTGCCCTGCTCGTCGAGCAGGCCGATCAGCGCTTCGCCCTCCTTGAGGACGTTCGCCGTGTAGGCACCGGCGAACCCGCGGTCCGCGGTCAGCAGCAGCATCGCCGCCTTGGTGGGCTGCTCGTTCTCGGTCAGCAGCGCGTGGTCGACGGTGGCGTTGCTCGCCGCCGCCGACACTGCCGCGGTGATCTCCTTGGCATACGGCGTCGAGGCGGCCACGCGTTCGCGCGCCTTGACGATGCGCGACGCCGCGATGAGCTCCATCGCCCGCGTGATCTTGGCGATCGACTTCACCGACCTGATCCGCCGGCGGTATGTCTGGAAGGTCTCCGCCATGAGCTACCTCTTATCCCTCGCCGCCGAGTGCCCCACTAGTTGCCCGACCTGCGGCGAACGGTGATCTTCTCCTGGTCGACGTCTTCCTCTTCCAGCGCCTCGACCGGCTCGTCCTTGACCAGGATCTCGCCGCTTGAGGTCTGGAACTGCTTCTTGAAGTCGCCGATCGCCTTCTCCAGCGTGGTGAAGCCGTCGTCGTCCACCTCACCGGTCTCCACGATCTGCGCGTAGATGCCCGGGTGGTCGCGGCCGACGGTCTCGATGAACTCACGCTCGAACCTGGCGACGTCCTCGATCGGCACCTCGTCGATCTGGCCGGAGCCCAGCCACATGGACACCACCTGGTGCTGCACCGGGTACGGCGAGTACTGCGGCTGCTTGATCAGCTCCATCTGGCGCGCACCGCGGGCCAGCTGCGCCAGCGACGTCGCGTCCAGGCCGGAGCCGAACTGCGCGAACGCCTCCAGCTCGCGGTACTGGGCCAGGTCGATCTTCAACCGGCCGCTGACCTTCCGCATGGCCTTCACCTGTGCCGAGCCACCGACACGGGAGACGGAGTTACCGACGTGGATCGCCGGCCGCTGGCCCTGGTTGAACAGGTCGCTCTCCAGGAACAGCTGGCCGTCGGTGATGGAGATGACGTTCGTCGGCACGTACGCCGAGATGTCGTTCGCCTTGGTCTCGATGATCGGCAGGCCGGTCATCGAGCCACGGCCGAGCTCGTCGGAGAGCTTCGCACAGCGCTCCAGCAGCCGCGAGTGCAGGTAGAAGACGTCACCCGGGTAGGCCTCACGCCCCGGCGGCCGGCGCAGCAGCAGCGACACCGCACGGTACGCCTCGGCCTGCTTGGTCAGGTCGTCGAAGACGATCAGCACGTGCTTGCCCTGGTACATCCAGTGCTGGCCGATCGAGGAACCGGTGTACGGCGCGATGTACTTGTACCCGGCCGGGTCGGACGCGGGCGCCGCGACGATGGTCGTGTACTCCAGCGCGCCGTTCTCCTCGAGCGTGTTCCGCACGGACGCGATGGTCGAGCCCTTCTGCCCGATCGCCACGTAGATGCAGCGCACCTGCTTGTCCGGGTCGCCGGTCTCCCAGTTCGCCTTCTGGTTGATGATCGTGTCGACGGCGACGGCGGTCTTGCCGGTCTGCCGGTCACCGATGATCAGCTCGCGCTGCCCACGGCCGATCGGGATCAGCGCGTCGATCGCCTTGATGCCGGTCTGCAGCGGCTCCTTCACCGGCTGCCGCTGCACCACGGTCGGCGCCTGCAGCTCGAGGATGCGGGTCTCGTCGGTCTCGATGTCGCCCTTGCCGTCGAGCGGCTTGCCCAGGGCGTCCACCACCCGGCCGAGGTACCCCTCGCCGACGGGCACGCTCAGCACCTCGCCGGTGCGCCGTACCTGCTGTCCTTCTTCGATGCCACCGTACTCACCGAGCACGATGGCACCGATCTCCCGCACGTCCAGGTCGAGCGCGAGGCCGCGGGTGCCGTCGGCGAACTCCAACAGCTCGTTCGCCATCGCCGAGGGCAGCCCCTCGACCCTGGCGATGCCGTCGCCGCAGTAGACGACGGTGCCGACTTCCTCGCGCGAGGAAGTCGCCGGCTCGTACGACTGGACGAAGCGCTCCAGCGCATCCCGGATCTCGTCCGGACGGATCGTCAGCTCCGCCATATCTCGCTTCCCTGTCTCGTCTGCGCGACCACCATCGGCAGCCACGTCCTTCGAACGTCCATGCGGTTGCTACCCGGCCAGCCGGCGTCGAGCCTCGGCCAGCCTGGTGTCGATGGTGCCGTCGATGACCTCGTCACCGAGCTGCACCTTGATGCCACCTGCCATCGTCGGGTCGACCTGGACGTCCAGGTGGATGGCAGTGCCGTACTGCCGACTCAGCGCCCCCGCCAGCCTGGTGCGCTGCTCGTCGGTGAGCGCCACCGCGCTCACGACGTGTGCGACCAGCTGCCTGCGACGCTCCGCCGCGGTACGTGCGTAGCCCTCGATGGTCGCCTCGATCGAACGACCGCGGGCCTGGGTGACCGCCTCCGCGACCAGCCGCCCGGTGACCGCGGTAGCGCGGCTGCCAAGCAGTTGGTCGAGCAGTGCGTTCTTGCTCTCCGCCGGGGCGGACTCGTCGGACAGCGCCCGGCGCAGCCCGGGGTTGCCGTCGACCAGCCGGGCGAACCTGAACAGCTCGTCCTCGACGTCCTCACCGGCACCGGCACGCTCTGCCGCGTCCAGGGTCACGATCACACCGCAGCGCTCGAGCGTGTCGGTGAGGTCGTGGCCGCGGGTCCACCGGTGTGCCACCGCCGTCTTGAGCAGCTCGACGCTCGGCGCCGAGACCCTGCCGTCGAACAGCGACGCGACCATCTCGGCGCGGGCCTGCGCAGGCCGCGTGGTGTCGACCAGCGTGCGGCGCACCCCGTGCTCCGCGTTCAGCAGCGCGACGACGGCGAACAACTCCTCGCCGACCGTCTGGGGGTCGAAGCCAGCCGCCGCAGCGAGCTCACCGAGCCGCTGTTCCACCGCCGCCCTCGACGCCCGGCTCGCGCCGTGTAGGTCCGCCGCACTGGTCACGTCAGCTCACGCTCCCGCTCGAGGTCGGCGAGGAACCGGTCCACGACCCGCCGCTGCCGCTCCTCGTCTTCGAGTGACTCGCCGACGATCCGCGTCGCCAGGTCGGTGGAGAGCCGACCGACCTCCTGGCGCAGCTGCGCGACGACCTGCTGTCGGTCGGCGTCCATCTGCTGCCTGGCGTTGTCGACGATCCGCTGGGCCTCGGCGCGCGCGGTCTCCCGCGCCTCGTCGACGATCGCCTTGCCGTCGGCGTGCGCCTTCTCCCTGATGCCGGCCGCCTCCTGCCGGGCCTCTGCCAGCTGCTGCTTGTACTGCTCCAGCGTGCGCTGTGCCTCAGCCTGTGCCTCCTCGGCCCGTTGCAGCCCGCCTTCGATCTTGTCAGCGCGCTCTTCCAGGGTCCGCCTGATACCCGGGTAGGCCACCTTGTACAGCAACCCGAACAGCGCGAGGAAGCAGATCGTGCCGATGATCAGCTCGCCGATCGGCGGGATCAGCGGGTTTCCGCCCGACTCGGCGGCGAGTTTCAACGTCATCGCATCTCCGCTTTAGCTTTGGTTGTCGTCGAGCCGGTTCAGCCGGCCGGGTAGATGAACGGCGCGACGATGCCGATCAACGCCAGCGCCTCACTCAGCGCGAACCCGATGAACATGTAGACCCGGAGCATGCCGGCGGCCTCGGGCTGCCTAGCCATGGCCTGGACGCCCATGCCGAACACAATGCCTACGCCGATACCGGGACCGATGGCGGCAAGGCCGTAGCCGATCGATCCGACGTTGCCGACGAGCTCTGCCAGTTCCATGTGTTGGTTCCTTCTCCTTCGGTGCCGGCAGTCGGTCTGCCGACGGACGGGACTGTTGCGGTAGTGCGACTGCTCAGTGGCCGTGCATCGCCTCGCCGATATACGACGCGGTGAGCACGGTGAAGATGTACGCCTGCAGGATCTGCACGACGAGCTCGAACCCGGTGAGCACGAACACCATCACGAACGACAGTCCGGAGACCGCCACCGCGACGTGCGGGATCAGGAAGTACTCCACCGCGATCGAGAACACCAGGATCAGGATGTGGCCGGCGAACATGTTCGCGAACAGACGTACCGCCAACGTGACCGGCCGGAAGACGAACGTGGAAAGGATCTCGATGGGAGTGAGGATCGGCAGCACCCACAGCGGCGCACCCTCGGGGACGACCGAGCCCTTGACGTAGCCGCCGAAGCCCTGGTGCTTGATCCCGACCGTCCACATGATCAGGTAGCTGAGGATGGCCAGCGGCCAGGTGTACGCGGTGATCGACGTGGGCGCGATCTGCACGCCGGGGAAGATCCCCATGAAGTTCAGGAAGAAGATGAACAGGAACAGCGTCGCCAGGTACGGCGCCCACCGTTCGCCACCCTTGCCGATCACGTCCCGGCAGATGCCGATCCGGATGAAGTCGTAGAAGAACTCCATCACGTTCTGGAACCCGCGGGGCACCAGCTTCGGCTTGCGGAACGCGGCCGTCACGAGGATCGCGATGACCACCGTGAGGATCAGCGTGACCAGCACCGGCTTGGTGAGGGCGAACGGCCCCCACTCCAGGCCCCACAACGGCTCGAACTGGAACGAGTGCAGCCCTGGCGCGGGGTACTCACATCCCTCTTGGAGGAACTTGCAGTGGTGCTCCCCACCAGAGGGCTCACCGCCAGAAGCGAGAACGAGGTCGGCTGCGATCACCCAGACACCTTCCCGAGACGGCGCATCACTTCATGCGCACGAGACGGACATACAGCATGTAGATGCCCAGACCGATCCCGACCACCAGGCCGATGGGCAGGAAGAGCGTCCGGTGCATGACGAACTTGTCCAGCGCCCACCCGATACCGCCGTAGACCGCCATGCCGGAGAGCATCAGACTGAGCCCGGTCCAACCGACGCTGGCAGCCGCCCGGTGCTCGTCGTCCCGCGGATCCGGTGCACTCATCCCGCTGCGGACGATAGCAGCGGCCGGACCTCGCGACGAAATCGGGAGGCAGGAACGGCGACCGCCGGTACGCGGCGCTCATGAGCCCTCCCCCGCGGACGGCTCCACGTAGAGGATCCGCTGCCGGAAGAACGTGCGCACCTCGGCGGCCGTCCAGACCAGGGTCAGGGCGATCACCGTCACCGCGAACGCCCTGGGCGACATCCACCGGACGTCGACGAAGGCGCCGATCACCACGTAGAGCACCAGCAGCTTGATCACGTATGTGGCAAGTGCCACAGGGAGCATCAGCTGCGGGAAGACGTCGCCGGCCTTGGCCACCGCGACCAGGCTGACGGTGAAGAAGGCCACCACGACCACGCCAGCCAGCGCCGCGGCGAGCGCTCCCTTGCCGCCGGCGACCACGGCACACACCACGACGGCGGCTGCCGCGACCACGACGGTCGGCAGCGCTGCACCTCGCAGGAGGCGGAGGTCGATCGCTTTCATGCGGTTGGCCTCCGGGCCAGTGGGGTCGTTGGCACGTATCGGTCGTAGAAGACTGCAGGTAGCGAGTGGTCCACCCCGTAAGGACCCCTGCTCGTGAAAGCTATCACAAAGTCCTTGGCGGAGTCTTTACCGCCCCTAGATGGTTGATTCCTTGGTCAGTGGTCGTAGGCGGTTAGTGATCGTTTGCTGGTGACGCCGGTGGTCCAGTTGGTCCAGATGCCGGAGGTGAGGGCGAGGAGTCGCTGGGCGATGCGGGTGAAGACTCCGGTGG
>WHTA01000056.1 GCA_009379825.1 Streptosporangiales bacterium | reverse complement strand
TATCAGCGGTCGGAACAAGGTGGCGGGGCCAGCGGCCAAGCCACCAGAGCCATCGAGGGCAGCCAGCATGAAAGCCATACCGGCCCTGCCTGCACACCCCGATCATTCCGGACGACCGGAGGCACACCAGAAAGGTAGGGCGGCATGACCGCGACGACTGAGCGGGCGCCGGCGGCCAGCGAGGCACCTGCGCCGGCGCAGCCGAAGAAGGAACGGCACGTGCTCGCGAATCTCGGCATCGCCGTGATCGTGCTGTACTGCCTGATTCCGTTCTACTGGATGGTCGTCTCCGCCTTCAGGCGACCGGGCGACCAGTTCAGCAACGCTCCCATCGCGTGGCCGATCTCGATGGAGAACCTCTTCGCGGTGTTCAGCCCGTCGGTCGGTTTCTGGCGGGCGTTGCTGAACAGCTTGATCGTGGCCGGCACGACGACGCTGCTGACCCTGATCATCGGGATCACCACCGCGTACGCGCTGGCACGGTTGGACTTCAGGTTCAAGAACCTCGTGCTCGCCATCATCGTGGCGACCTCGATGTTCCCGACCATCTCGCTGATCGTGCCGCTGCTGAAGCTGTTCACCAACACCCTGGGGTGGATCAACACCTACCAGGCGATGATCCTGCCGACCCTGTCGTTCGCGCTGCCGCTCGCGGTGTTCAACCTCACCGCGTTCTTCCGAACGTTGCCGTTCGACCTGGAGCAAGCAGCGATGGTGGACGGGTGCACACCCGGCCAGGCGTTCAGGAAGATCATCATCCCGCTCGCCGCGCCCGGCGTGTTCACGACGGCCATCATCACGTTCATCATGGCGTGGAACGAGTTCATCATCGCGCTGTCGATGGTGAACGAGAACTCCATGAAGACGGCGACCGTCGCCATCGCGACGTTCACCGGGTCGACCGGCTTCGACCAGCCGTTCGGTACGCAGATGGCCGCCGGTGTGGTGGTCACCGTGCCGTTGGTGGTGGCCGTACTGGTCTTCCAGCGGCGTATCATCGCCGGTCTCACCACTGGTGGTGTGAAGTAGGACACCTGCTCGGCGCTCGCGGGGAACGTGGCCCCGTGAGCGCCGGGTGGGGCCTGCGGCTCTTGGTACGGTCGACGGCATGAGCGATCGAGCCGACCTTAAGCACTCACCCCTGCACGACTGGCACGCGGCGAACGGCGCGAAGTTCGCCGAGTTCGGCGGCTGGGAGATGCCACTGGAGTACGCCGGTGGCGGCGTGGTGAAGGAGCACACCGCCGTCCGTGAGGCGGTCGGCATCTTCGACGTCAGCCACCTGGGCAAGGCGGTCGTCCGCGGCAGCGGGGCCGCCGACTACGTCAACGGGACACTCGCGAACGACCTCGGCAAGATCGCGCCCGGCCAGGCGCAGTACACGCTGTGCTGCGACGACCCGACCGGGGGAGTGATCGACGACCTCATCGCGTATCTGCGCGGCGCCGACGAGGTGCTGTTGGTGCCCAACGCCGCGAACACGGCCGAGGTGGTGCGTCGGCTGCAGGCCGAGGCGCCCGCCGGCGTCACGGTGACCGACCAGCACGAGTCGTACGGCGTGCTGGCCGTGCAGGGCCCGCGCAGCGCCGACGTGCTGCGTGCCGTCGGCCTGCCGCACGAGCACGACTACATGTCGTTCGTGGACGCGGAGTGGCAGGGCAGCCAGGTCGTGGTGTGCCGCACGGGTTACACCGGCGAGCAGGGTTACGAGCTGCTGCCCGCGTACGCGGATGCCGCGCGGCTGTGGGACGCGCTGCTCGGCGCCGGCGCGGAGCACGGGGTGCAGGCCGCCGGCCTGGGCGCGCGCGACACCCTGCGTACCGAGATGGGCTACCCGCTGCACGGCCACGAGCTCTCCCAGGAGATCACGCCGGTGCAGGCGCGGGCCGGCTGGGCGGTCGGCTGGCAGAAGCCGGCGTTCTGGGGCAGGGACGTGCTCAGCAAGGAGCGCGCGGACGGCGCCCGCCGGTCGGTCCGCGGCCTGGAGGCGGTCGACCGCGCGATCCCGCGCCCGGAGATGACCGTCTCCCGCGACGGCGCGCCCGTCGGCACGGTCACCAGCGGCACGTTCTCGCCGACGAAGAAGGTCGGCATCGCGCTGGCGCTGCTCGACCGCGAGGTGTCCGTCGGCGACGAGGTGACCGTGGACGTACGCGGCCGCGCCGCCAGGTGCCAGGTCGTCAAGCCGCCGTTCGTCACCCCCGCCACCCGCTAGCCGCGCTCGCCGGTTCGCTGCCCTGGTAGGGCGGCGTCCGTGGGGTGCCAAGAAACCCATGCAAAGAAAGCTTGGCAAAGAGATCTTTGCAAAGTAGTCTTGGCGTCGACGGGAGGTGGCGCTGATGCGGTACGACGAACTGGTCCAGGTGCGCGCCGAGGAGCTGCGTGCGGAGGCGGCGGCGAACCGGGCAGTACGCCAGGCGCAGGCGGTGCGGCGGGCCGAGCGCAGGTACCGGAAGGCCAAGAGGCGGCTCGTCGCCGTACGCGTGCACGCGTCGTACGCGGGCTGACCGGGCACGCGGAGAGGAAGGGCGACACCGATGGTGGACCCACCCGAGGAGCAGCCGCAGAAGCTGCCGAAGGGCTTCGACCCCGAGCACGACACCCTGCTCGACGCGAAGTCGCTGCGGGGGATGGCCCACCCGCTGCGGCCGCAGATCCTCGGCCTGCTGCGGGCGGACGGGCCGTCCACCGCGACGAAGATCGCAGACCGCCTCGGGCTCAGCTCGGCGGCGACCAGCTACCACCTGCGGCAGCTCGCCGCGTACGGCTTCATCGAGGAGGACGAGGGCCGCGGCACGACCAGGGAACGGTGGTGGAAGGCGAAGCACCAGCGCACCTGGTTCGACCCGCGCATGGTGGTGCAGCGCGGCGACACCGAGGATCCTGACGCCGGCGAGACGGACGTGCTCGCCCACGACTACCTGTACGCCTCAGCCGATCTCTACGCCCAGAAGATCAAACGGTGGCTCGACCACCGCGACGCGTTGCCGGACGAGTGGCAGGACGCGAGCACCATGTCCGACAGCATGCTGCGGCTGACCCCGGCCGAGGCCGAACAGCTGCACCACGAGATGAAGCAGCTCGTGGACAGGTACCGCAACGCGAGCAGCGGTGAGCGCCCGGAGGGTGCGCGACTGGTGGCCGCGCAGTTCCAGGTCTTCCCGCATTTCTTCCCCGGCGACCAGCCGGCCGGCGATTCCGCCGACGACGGCGCCGAGTAGCGATGCCCGTCCGCCGCCGTGCGGGCCTCGCCGGTCTGCTGCCGGTGGCCGGCATCTCGGCCACCGGCAGCAAGGTGTCCGTGGTCGCGATCCCCTGGCTGGTGCTGGTAACCACCGGCAGCGCCGTACAGACCGGCCTGGTCGTGTTCGCGGAGATGCTGCCGTTCGTCGTGCTGCAGGCGTTCGCCGCGCCGTTCGTCGACCGGTTCGGCGGCCGCAGGGTGAGCGTGCTGTGCGACGCCGCGAGCGCGGCGATCCTGGTCGCGGTGCCCCTGCTGTACAGCACCGACCGGCTGCCGTTCTGGGGACTGTGCGTGCTGGTGGCGGTGCTCGGTGCGTTCCGCGGGCCGGGGGAGAACGCCAAGCACGTGCTGGTGCCGGAGACGGTCGTCGAGGCGCGGGTGCCGATGGAGCGCGGCGCCGGCCTGCTCGACGGGGTCAGTAGGGTCGGCAGCCTGGTCGGCACGCCGCTCGGTGGCGTGCTCGCCGCCACCGTCGGTGCGGTCAACGCCCTGTACATGGACGCGGCCAGCTTCGTCGTCGCGGCCGTGCTGGTGCAGTGGTTCGTCCGCCGCCGCCCGGCTGGGGACGCTGACGCGGCACGGCCGGCGCGCGTACGCGGCTACCTGCACGACCTGCGCGCCGGTCTGGCGTACACCGTGCGCGACCCGCTGCTGCGGGCCATCGCGCTGATGGTGCTCGCCACGAACCTGTTCGACCAGGCGCGGATGGCCGTGTTCATCCCGGTCTGGGTGAAGGACGCCGTGGGGTCGGCGACCGGTGTCGGGCTGATCGGCGGGGCGTTCGGCGTCGGCGCGGTGCTCGGCAACGCGCTGTTCAGCGCGGTGGCACATCGGCTACCGCGCCGGATCACCTACGCCTGTTGCTTCCTGGTCGCCGGTTCGCCGTCGTACTTCGTGCTCGCCGCCACCGACGGGTTGCCTGCGGTGCTCGTGATCTCCGCGGTGAGCGGGTTCACCGCGGGCGCGATCACCCCGTTGCTCGGCGCGGCGGAGTTCGAGCGGATCCCCGAGCACCTGCGCGCCCGCGTGCTCGGCGCCGTCGGCGCGCTGGCGTGGGCCGGCATCCCCGTCGGCGGGCTGGTTGCCGGCTGGCTGGTGTCCACGCTTGGCCTCACCACGGCGCTGCTCGCCATCGGCGGCGCGTACCTGCTTGCGACGGTGCTGCCGTTCGTGCAGCCGGCCTGGCGGCTGATGGACCGGGACCGTATCCGCGACTTGTCACCAGCTGAAGCGTTGCCGGCGAACTCTTCGACGGACGGTACGTACCGGCGCTAGCGGTTCTCCCTGCGGCGGCGCGCGGTCATCGCGACGATCAGGCCGCCCCCGATCGCCAGCCCGACGAGCACGGCGACTGCGGTGCTCGACCCGCCGCTGCCGCCGGTGTCGTCCGCGCCGTTGGTCGAGCTCGCCGCCGACGGCGTCGCGGTCTTCGTCGCCGACTCCGCACAGCCGCGCTCCGGGTAGCCGTTGATGGAGCACAGCAGCCCGTTGCTCGCGGTCCTGGTACGCGTCTCGCGGTTCAGCACGTCGAGCGACGTCGCGTCCTCGGCGACGACGACGCAGCTCGTGACCGGTCGGCTCTTCGGTGCGGACTCACCGGGTGGCGTGTCGTTGCCGGTGCCGTAGTCGAGCACCAGCGCGACCCGCTTGTAGCCGTCCTTGATCCTGGTGCCCGCGCAGACCCGGTCGAAGCTCGGCGTGCGGCGCGGTTCCGCCGCGTCCTGCTCGCTGCTCGCGGTGAACCGCCAGCCGTCCACCGAGCCATCGTCCGGCCGGTGGCTGGCCGGGCCGCTCGTCGCGTACGCCCAGCCGTCGTCGGCCAGCCGCCAGTACGACCAGTACCGGTAGCCGGCGCCGTACGCCGCGCTCGGCAGGGTGAGACACATCGCCACCGCCGCCGCGACCGCGAGCAGACCTCGCCGGCAGCGGCGCACCCCGCGGAGGAACCTACTGATCGCCCTGCTCCCCGCGTCGGCGGAGCAGGACGAGCACGCCGAGCGCCACCACGGCGCCGATCACCACGGCGGCGGTCCAGCTGCCGCTCGTCGCCGGAGTCGTCTCCCGCTCCTCGGTCGCCCGCTTCTTCGGCGCCACGGTGGTCTGTGGCGCCTCGGGCCCGGTCTCCGCGAGCCTGGTCACGGCGTCGCCGGCGACGTCCGTGGGGTCGGTGCCCGCGGCCGAGGCGGCAAGTACCAGGTTGGCGAGGCTGGCCGGCGCGTCCTCGCCGTCCGGACCCTTCGCGTACCTGCTCGCCTTCTTGGTCAGCGCCGCCATCGCCTGCTCGGACTCGTCCGCCGCGCCGAACGCGCTGAGCGCCACCACGGCGCTCGCCGTGGTACCCAGGTCCGGGCCGTCGCCCTGCAGGGCGGGCACCGTGTCGGAGTTGCTCGCCAGCACGCCGCCGAGGTAGTCGGCGGCGGCCGCGGCCGCGTCCGGCACCTCAGGGTCGGCCACGGCCGAGCCGCACGACAGCGGCTGCGGTTCGCCGCTGCCCGGCTCGGTCACCGGGTGCACCTGCCCGCTGAGCGCGAACAGCGCGGCGACCGTGGCGATGTCGTTGGCCGCCGGCTCCTCGCCGCCGCCCTTGGCCGCCTGGTACGCGAACGCGCCGCGGGTACGCCGCGGTGCGTCGCACCCCAGCTGCAGGTCGAGCAGCGCGTCGACCGGTGAGTTCTCTGCCACGGTCTCGCCGGTCGGGTCGACCTCGGCGGCCGCGAGCGCCTGGACGAACAGCGCCGTGGAGTTCGCGTCGGTCGCGCCGCCGGGGTCGTACCCGACGCCGCCGTCCTCGTTCTGCTGGTCGCGCAGCCAGCCGAGGCCCTGGTCGACCTCGGCGGAGAACCCGCCGACGCCGGCCAGCGCCTGCACGGCCAGCGCGGTGGAGTTACTGTCCTCCTTCTTCGCCGCACACTTGGTGGTCGTGTCGGCGCGGTACGGGGCCCACCCGCCGTCGGCGCACTGCTGGTCGGCCAGCCACTCGATGGCCCGCGGCGGAACCGGCTCGCCCGCGGACTGGAGCGCCAGGATGGCGAGGCTCTGCCTGAAGGTGCCGTCGAAGCCGGGGTCCTGGCTGCCGTAGAGCCCACCGTCGTCGGCTGCGTACGCGGGTGTACCCGCGAGCAGGACGGGCAGAGCGACCGCCGTCACCAGCGCTCCGCGAGCCACCGTCAGACTCCGCAACCGAAACTGGCCGATGCGCGACATTGCTCCCTTTCGCTCGTGCTGCCCGACAGCGTGTTGCCAGGGTTATCCAAGCAGCCCGGGCGGACAGCGGCGCGAGCGGTCGGCAGGTTCGTTACCCTTTCCGGATGTCCTGGCAATGGCGGTACGAAGACGAGACCGGCGCCGTCACGAAACTCGGCGACGGCTCGGACGTCGTCGAGCGCTTCCCCTCGCAGTCCGACGCCGAGACCTGGCTGGGCGAGAACTGGCGCGACCTCCTCGAGCAGGGCGTGCAACAGGTCACCCTCCTCGAGGACGGCCGCGAGGTGTACGGGCCGATGTCCCTGCAGGCCTGACGCGTAGCCGGCGCCCCGTAGACCGCGGGACGCCGGCAGCGCCTTGGACCGTACGGTCAGGCGGCGATCAGGCCGTGCGGGTCGAGGACGTACTTGTTCGCCGCGCCCTTGTCGAACTCCTGGTAGCCGCGCGGGGCCTGGTCGAGCGGGAGCACGGTGGCGTTCACCGCCTTGGCGATCTGTGCCTTGCCGTGCAGGATCGACATCATCAGGCCGCGGTGGTACTTCATCACCGGGCACTGGCCGGTGGTGAACGAGTGCGACTTCGCCCAGCCGAGGCCGATCCGGACGGACAGGCTGCCGACCTTCGCCGCATCGTCGACGCCGCCTGGGTCGCCGGTCACGTACAGGCCGGGGATGCCGAGCTGCCCCGCGGCCTTGGTGACCTCCATCACCGAGTTCAGCACCGTCGCCGGTGCCTCGTGCGCGGCGTCCTGGCCGTGGCCGCGCGCCTCGAAGCCGACGGCGTCCACCGCGGCGTCGACCTCGGGGACGCCGAGGACCTGCTCGAGCTGGTCCGGCAGCGAGGCGTCGGCGGACAGGTCGACCGTCTCGCAGCCGAAGCTGCGGGCCTGCTCCAGCCGCTGGGTGTTCATGTCACCGACGACCACCACGGCCGCGCCCAGCAGCTGCGCCGAGTGCGCCGCCGCCAGCCCGACCGGCCCCGCGCCCGCGACGTACACCGTGGACCCGGTGGTGACGCCCGCCGAGTAGCAGCCGTGGTACCCGGTGGGGAAGATGTCCGAGAGCATGGTCAGGTCGAGGATCTTCTCCATCGCCTGGTCCTTGTCGGGGAACGCCAGCAGGTTCCAGTCCGCGTACGGCACGAGCACGTACTCGGCCTGGCCGCCGACCCAGCCGCCCATGTCCACGTACCCGTACGCCGAGCCGGGGCGTTCCGGGTTCACGTTCAGGCACACGCCGGTGTGCCGTTCCTTGCAGTTGCGGCAGCGGCCGCATGCGATGTTGAACGGCACCGAGCACAGGTCGCCGGTCTTGATGAACTCGACGTCGCGGCCGGTCTCGACGACCTCGCCGGTGATCTCGTGCCCGAGCACGAGCCCGGCTGGCGCGGTGGTGCGGCCGCGCACCATGTGCTGGTCGGAGCCGCAGATGTTGGTGGCCACCACTTTGAGGATGGCACCGTGGTGCACCTGCCGCCCGACGTTGGCCGGGTTGACGCCCGGCCCGTCGCTCAGCTGGAAGGTCGGGTAGTCGATGGCCTGTACCTCGACATTGCCCGGACTGACGTACTGCACTGCCTTGTTGCTCGCCATGGTCGCCTCGCTTCGCCGATGGAGCGCGTCGTGCTCGAATCGGCGCGACGGACGAGACGCCAACGGGTGCTCGACCGTCGGCCTGCAGGCGACGCTACGCCCCCGTGGCGAGGTCTACAAGAGGTGCGACGACGGCCCGGGCCGTGGCCGCGGAACGCGGTCAACCGCCCAGGGTCGTCACCGGATAGCGCCTGTTGGTCAGCGACGGGTTGACCTTACGTACCTCCGCGATACGCGCCGGGTCGAGGAGTGCGGTGAACACGCCCTCCTGCTCGCCCAGCGAGCCGACGGTGACGCCGTGCGGGTCGACCACCATGCTGTTGCCCGCGCACACCTGTCCGCACTGCCCGGACGCCACCACGTACGAGGTGTTCTCGATTGCGCGTGCCTTCACCAGCGTGGCCCAGTGGTCCTCCTTCAGCGGGCCGCGCACCCAGGCGGCGGGCAGCACGATGACGTCGGTGCCGCGGTCGATGAGCGACCGGCTCGTCTCGGGGAACCTCAGGTCGTAGCAGGTCTGGAGCCCTACGGTCAGCCCGGGCAGCACACCGGTCAGCACCGGTGGCTCCTCGGTGCCGGCGATCAGCCGGTCGGACTCGCGGAACGCGAACGCGTCGTACAGGTGCACTTTGCGGTACGCGCCGACCAGGTCGCCGGCCGGGTCGAGCGCGACCAGCGTGTTGTAGACGCGGTCGCCGTCGCCGCTCTCGAACACCCCTGCGACGACGGTCGTGGCGTGGTCCTTGGCGAGCTTGGCGAGCTCCTGGACGAACGGGCCGTCGAGCGGCTCGGCGTGCGGTGCCAGCTGGTCACCTGCGGGGCCGAACTCGCGCATCGCCGCCTCGGGCAGCACGACCATGGCCGGCGCCGAGTCGGAGCCGAGGGTCGTGCGCAGCTGGTCGAACAGCCGCTGGACCGTCGCGAGGTTCTCGTCCTTGTCGGAGCCGGCGGCGAACTGCATGACGGCGACCTTCGTCTGGCTGGTACTCATCAAGACCCTTTCGGTGACAGTGCGTTGGCGAGGTGGCGCAGGGAGAGCGGGTAGCGGTACTCGATGCCGCCGTGGCCGGCGTCGAACAGCTCGAAGGCGATGCGGTCGTCGGGGACGCCGATGTCGAGCAGCGCCTGCCGGAACGCCTCGGCGCCGATGTCGAGGTTCCACTCGTCCTCGGTGCCGCCGTCGACCCAGAACGCGCGGAGCGAGCGCAGCGCCTCCGCGTACCGCGGCACCATGCGCACCGGGTCCCAGTCGAGCCAGCGCTGCCACAGCTCCTGGTCGAGCACGCCGGTGCGGGGGTGGAACGGCAACTGCGGTCGGCCGTCCGCGCCTGCGGAGAACGCCGCGGTGCACCCGAGGGTCATCAGCAGTGTCTCGTCGCCGTCCTTGGTGAACGCGACCCGCTGGTTGAAGTCCTTCCACCACCGGTCGATGTCGCCGTCGTAGTCACGCAGCAGCCGCACGCACCTGGAGAACTCGGGCAGGTAGAGGTACTCGTACAGCGCGTCGCCTGCGTGCGTGGCGAGGCCGCCGAACAGGTCAGGGCGCAGCATCGGCGTGATCATGGCGCCGAAGCCGCCGGACGACTTGCCCATGATGCCGCGGTGCGTCGCGGCGTCCAGGGTGCGGTAGTGCACGTCGATGTAAGGCACGATCTCGTCGCAGAGGTACGTGTGGTACCTGCCGGTGCCTGGGGAGTCGACGAACTGGCTGCCGCCGTACGCGGTCCACGCGTCCACGTAGACGACGACCACCGGCGGTGTGTCGCCGTCGGCGAACAGCTCGTCGACCAGTTCGGGGAACGGCTTGCGGAACGCCTTGCGGTTGGTCCACGAGGTGAGGAACCCGGTGTAGCCCTGGAGCACGTAGACGCTCGGGTAGTGCCGGTCGGGCCGGTCCGCGTAGCCGGGTGGCGTGTACACCCACAGCGGCCGTTCGTGCGGGTCGCCGAGCGGGTTGCTGCGCAGCACGTCGCTGCTGACGACGTGCTCGTGGAGCGTGCCCGCCCACTGCGCCGACCACGGCTGCATCCGGCCCGTCCCTTCGAAGGATTCTCCGGTCGACCTTAACCGGAGCGCTCTTTGGCGACCAGCTCCCTGACCCTGGCCGCGGTGTCACCCGCGAACCTACGGACGGCCGTCTCGTCGTCGGTGAGCAACAGGAACGTGCTCGTGCCGTAGAGCAGCGCCAGGTCCGCGAGCTGCTCGGGCGCCAGCTCGTCGCCGAGGTTGAGCAGTCGCAGGACGTCCCGCGGCTCCCGCCCGGCAGCCGCGGCGGCCTCGTCGATGACGGCGTTGCCGTCCGCCAGCCGGTCCGGGTGCTCGAGGTACGGCAGCGACGGCAGCCAGCCGTCGGCCAGTCGCCCGGTCAGGCGCAGCATCCGCGGCCGGTACGCGCCGAGCCAGATGCCGATGTCGTGTGCCGGCCGCGGGCCGCGCTTCGCGCCGTGCATCCGGTAGTGCTTGCCGTCGACGCGCACGCTGCCGCGGCTGTCGGTGTCCCAGCTGGCGCGGATGATCTGGACGGCCTCGTCGAGCGCCTCGATCGCCTCGCCGGGGGAGCGGCGCGGCCCGCCCATCGCCTCGATCGCGTCCCAGAACGCGCCGGTGCCGAGGCCGAGCTCGAACCGGCCGCCGCTGAGCAGGTCCAGGCTGGCGGCACTGCGCGCGAGCACCGCGGGCTGGCGCAGCGGCACCGGGTGCACGTTGCCGGCCAGGTGCACGGTGTCGGTGGCGGCGGCGAGGTAGCTCAGCAGCGTCCAGGTGTCGAGGTACGCGGGCTGGTACGGGTGGTCCTGGAACGTGACCAGGTCGGCGCCGCTGCGCTCGGCGAGCTGGGCGAGCGCAGCGGTGCGGCCTGGGTCCGCCGCCGCGGGCACCAGGTTGATGCCGAAGCGCAGGTCGTGTCCGTAGTCAGGCATTGGTGGTCTCCTCGACGTCGCGGGCGTGGTAGCTGGCCTCGACGGTGTCGGCCGGGGTGAGGCCCCAGCTGACGATCCGCTGCGGGTGGATGCGGATGACGACGCGCCCGCCGCTGACCGCCTCGGCGCGGCCGCGGATCTCCACGCCGCGCGGCCGCCACGGCGGCAGCACGTCGTCGACGACGAGCGCGGCCAGGCCGGTGCGCTGCACATCGCGGAACTTCTTCGAGCCGCCGAAGTTGTGGCCGCCGATCTCTATGGTGCGGCCGTCCGGCCGCAGCGACCAGCCGACGGGGGACAGGTGCGGCATGCCGTCGCGCCCGACGGTGGCCAGCCGTGCGAGCAGCTGGTTGCCGCGCAGGTACTCGAGCTCGGCGGCGGTGAACACGTCCATCAGGAACCCTGTCCCTCCGATGTAGTTCGCAATACCAACTAAAATAGTTCGCGTCACGAACGACCGTCAACTAGACTTCTGCGCGGGAGGTGCTGCCATGACCACGTCCACGCCGGTGCGGTCCCCGGCGCAGCTGGCGGATGCGTTGGTACGGCTGACGCACCTCGTCCAGCACGTGTTCGCCGACGCCAGCAGGCGGCACGACATGACACCGCAGCATGCGCAGCTGCTCTGCCTGCTGACCGAGCGGCCGCTCGGCATGTCCGAGCTCTGCCGGCTGCTCCACCTGGAGAAGTCGAGCGTCACCGGGCTCGTCGACCGGGTGCAGCGCCGCGGATTGGTGGCGCGGGCCAGGGACGAGGACGACCGGCGCGCCTGCCGGGTGCAGCTGACCGACGAGGGCAGCCGGCTCGCCGACCGGGCGCACGCCTCGGTCGCCGCGCGGCTGGACGAGCTCGCCGCCGACCTCTCGGCCGCCGACCGCGCCCACCTGGCCGACGCGCTGACCCGAGTGGTCGCCGCTGCACCGGACGATCACTGACGCCGTGCCTGGCGAGCCGATCGACGAGATCCGGGTGCTGTGGCGGCTGCGTAGCGTCACGCACGACATCGCGCTGCTGCGCGAGGAGGCGGGGGCAGCCAAGGAGCGCCGCAGCGACCCGATCTGGCTGCGCGGGGTGAGCTACGCGTTCGTCACGGCGGTCGGGTCGTGTGCCGACGTGGCACAGCACCTCTGCGCCGTCGAGCAGTGGGGGCCGCCGGCGGACGACGGTGCCGCCTTCGAGCTGCTCGGTGTGCGCGGCGTGCTGCCCGAGCCGGTGGCCACCGCGATGGGCGGGGCCGCGCAGCTGCGGGACGACCTCGTGCGGCAGCAGGTCGACGTCGACCATGCGCTGCTCGACCGGCTCCTCGACACTCACCCCGTGGAGTCGTGCGTGGCCGCCGTCGCGGAGTTCGTCGAGCAGCGGTACTGAACGGAGGGTGCGGGTGCCGGCTGGCAGCGCCAGGGGTTTCGCCTACGGGCTGGGCGGGGCGGCGGTCACCGGCGTGGGCTTCGGCGTGTTGCTCGGGTTCGAGGCGTGGCGGGCGCGGCAGGTGATCGGGCGCCCCACCGCCCAGCCGCCGCACACCGACGGGAGGTACGGCAAGGGGCGGGGCGCGCCGGTGCGGCTGCTGGTCGCCGGCGACTCGCTCGCCGCCGGGTACGGCGTGCAGCGGGAGGAGACGATAGCCGCCGGGGTCGCGACCGAGCTGGCGCGGCGGGCGCACCGGCCGGTCGACGTGGCGAACGTCGCGAAGTGAGTGCGCGGTCGACGGACCTGGCCGGGCAGCTCGACGCCGGTCTCGCGGCCGGCCAGCCGCCGGACATCGGCCTGCTGATCGTCGGTGCGAACGACGTCACGCACCAGCGCTGGCTGGCGCACGGTCCGGAGCTGCTCGCCGGTGCGGTGGAGCGGCTGCGCGGAGCCGGCAGCCAGGTCGTCGTCGGCACCTGTCCCGACGTCGGCACGGTGGAGCCGATCTGGCAGCCGCTGCGGGGCCTCGCCGCGAAGGTGAGCACGAGCTACGCGGCCCGCCAGGAACGGGGGCCGTCGGGGCGGGTGCCCACGTCGCCGCGCTCGGCGAGCTCGCCCCGGCGTTCAACGCGGACCCGGCCGGGATGTTCGGGCCGGACCGTTACCACCCTTCGGCCAGGGGCTACGCGGCCGCGGTCCAGGCACTGCTGCCTGCCGTGCTCGCGGCGGCGGCGGCGAAGGGCATCGTGCCGTCATCCGCGGTGGAGGCGTCGCGGGCGCCGGCCAGGTCGACCGACCTCGCGCGCTCTTCCAGGCTCGCCGCGTTCCGCGACACCGCCCGCAGGTACGGCGAGGGAGCGCGACCGGTGACCGCGGGTCAGGCCGGTTTGCCGGCGTCCAGCAGGAAGCGCCTGGAGTGCGCGACGAAGCTGCCTTCGGCGACGATCCGCTCGTGCACCTCGGCGAGCCGGTAGCTGTCCACGTCGAAGCCGGGGACCGTCCAGATCACCTTGCGCAGGAAGACCACCACGGCGGCAATGTCGAAGAACTCCATCCGCAGCCACTCGTCGCAGGTCGCGTACCCGTAGGCCCGCCGCCTCCGCTGCCGCGCAGATCCGCTGCGGGTCGCGCGCCTGGCTCGGCTCGAGCGGTCCGAGCATCGCCTCGGTCAGCTCGTGCACCGAGCCCGCGGCGACCTGTTGCGAGAAGTACGTACCGCCGGGAGCGAGCACCCGCGCGACCTCCGGCCAGTCGGTGACCACCGGGTGCCGGCTGACCACCAGGTCGAACGACCCGTCGGCGAACGGCAGCGCCGCATCCTCGGCCACCTCGACGACCGACGCGCCGAGCGGCGCGAGCCGCTCGGTCGCCAGTGCGACGTTCGGCGGCCACGCCTCCGTCGCCACCAGTCGCGGCGGCGGCTGCGGGATCCCGGCCAGCACCTCGCCGCCGCCGGTCTGCAGGTCGAGCGCGGACGTGGCGGCGGCCATCCGTTCGCCCATCAGCCTGGCGTAGCCCCAGGACGGCCGCTGCTCGGTGGCGCGGCCGGCGAACCAGGAGAAGTCCCAGCCGGCGACCGGCCCGGCCGCCCCCTCGTCGAGCAGCTCCTCGAACGACGCACTCACCGCAGGGCGCGACGCAGCAGCTCGGCGGTGTGCACGGCCGTACGCCCGGTGCCCTGGGTGACCTGGGTACGGCACGAAAGGCCGTCGGCGACGACCACCGTGCCCGTATCTGCGCCGCGCACCTTCGGGTAGAGCGACTGCTCCGCGCACGCCTGCGACACCTCGTAGTGCCCCGCGGCGAACCCGAAGTCGCCGGCCAGGCCGCAGCAGCCGGGCCCGGCCTGGTCCGGCCGGACGCCGATCCGCCGCAGCAGGTCGAGGTCGCCTGCCGCGCCCTTGGTGGACGTCTGGTGGCAGTGCACCTGCACGACCGCGTCGATGTCGAGCGACCCGAACGGCCAGTTGCTCTCGTGCGGCGCCAGCAGCTCGGGCAGCGTGGTCAGCTGCCGCGACAGCCGCGCCACCAGCGGGTCGTCGGGCAGCAGCTCGCGTGCCTCGTCGCGCAGCGCGGAGGCGCACGAAGGCTCGAGCCCGAGCACCGGGTAACCGGCGGCCAGGTACGGCGCGATCGCCTTGACCGAGTTGCCGACGACCCTGCGGGCCACGCCGAGCTGTCCGGTCGAGTACCAGGTGAGACCGCAACACACGGGACTCTTCGGCATCACGACGCGGTAGCCGAGCGCCTCGAGCACCTCGACGGCGGCGGTGCCGATCCTGGGCTCGAGCAGGTTGGTGAAGCTGTCCGGCCACAGCACGACCGTGCCGGCACTGCCGCTACCGCGCGAGCCGCGCCGGCGGAACGCGCGCTGCAGCGTGGTGCCCGGCAGCGGCGGTAGGTCGCGGTGCTGGTCCACCCCGGCGGCGGTCTTCGCCAGCTTCGCCAGCGACGGCGTGCGCCCCACCGGACCGGCCAGGGCGGGCGCCAGCTGCGCGAGCCGCAGCCACAGCGGCAGCCAGCCGAGGCTGTAGTGCGTACGCGGCCGCAGCCGCCCCTCGTAGTGGTGGTGCAGGAACTCCGCCTTGTACGTCGCCATGTCGACGTCCACCGGGCAGTCGCTCTTGCACGCCTTGCAGCTGAGGCAGAGGTCGAGCGCGTCGCGTACCTCCGTGGACCGCCAGCCGTCGGTGACCACGTCGCCTTCGAGCATCTCGGCGAGCAGCCGCGCACGGCCGCGGGTGGAGTGCACCTCGTCCCTGGTCGCCTGGTACGACGGGCACATGGCCGTGCCGTGCGGCACCCGGCACTTACCCACGCCGACACAGCGGCGCACGGCGTTGCTGAACGAGCCGCCGTCGGCGTGCAGCGCCTGGACGGAGACGAACGCGTGCGGCCGCTTCGGCGGGCCGAAGCGCATCTCCGCGTCCAGCGGCGCAGGGTCGACGATGACGCCCGGGTTGAGCACCCCGTCGGGGTCGAACGCGTGCTTGAACGCGCCGAACGCCGCCATCGCCTCGGCGGAGTACATCCGCGGCAGCAGCTCGGACCGCGCCCGGCCGTCACCGTGCTCGCCTGAGACGGTGCCGCCGTGCGCGGCGACCAGGTCGGCGGCGTCCTCGACGAAGCTGCGATACCCGGCGATGCCGCCTGGCTCATGCAGCGGCCAGTCGATCCTGACGTGCGCGCAGCCCTCGCCGAAGTGGCCGTACAGGATGCCGCTGCGGCCGTGCTTGGCCAGCAGGGTGCGGAAGTCGCCGAGGTACGCGGCGAAGTTCTCCGGCGGTACGGCGGCGTCCTCCCAGCCGGCCCAGGCCTCGGTGCCGTCCGCCGCCCTGGTCGCGATGCCGGAGCCGTCCTCGCGCACCCGCCACAGCGACCTGGTGGTGACCGGGTCGTCGGTGACCCTGTGCGTCGCGTGCGGCACCGCGGCGATGATGCGGTTCGCGACGTCGAGCGCCTCCTCCGGGGTCGCCCCGCCGACCTCGCACATCAGCCAGCCGCGCCCCGGCGGCAGCTCGTCGCCGACGTGTCCGCGGCCCGGCCGCCGCCGCACGGCGTCGACCAGCTCGCCGTCGAGCCCCTCGGCGGTCAGCGCGCCGAGCGCCGGCAGCGCGGGCGCGGCCTCGGCCGCCGCGATGACGTCGGGGAAACCCAGCACGAGCAACGCCTTCGCCGCCGGCGTGGGCACGAGCCCGACGGTGGCGGAGAGCACGATGCCGCACGTGCCCTCGCTGCCGACGAACGCGCGCGCGGTGTCGAAGCCATGCTCGGGCAGCAGCCGGTGCAGGCCGTACCCGGACACCTGCCGGCGGAACCTGCCGAGCTCCGTACGCAGCAGCTCCAGGTGCCGGTCGCGGATCGCCGTGAGCCGGTCATCGAGGGTGGCGTCACCGCTGCCGCCTGGGCGCAACCGCACGATGCGGCCGTCGGCGAGCAGCACCTCGAGCTCACGGACGTGGTCGGCGGTCGTGCCCCAGGCGGCCGAGTGCGCGCCGCAGGAGTTGTTGCCCACCATGCCGCCGATGGTGCAGCGCGCATGGGTGGAAGGGTCGGGCGGGAACGCGAGGCCGTAAGGCGCGCCCGCGGCGGTGAGGTCGTCGCAGATGGCGCCCGGCTGCGCGACCACCGTCGCGGCCTCGGGGTCCACCTCGCGCACCCGGTTCATGTAGCGGGAGAAGTCGACGAGCAGCCCGGGGCCGAGCGAGTTCCCTGCGATCGAGGTGCCGCCGCCGCGTGAGGTCACCGGCACCCCGTGCTCGCGCGCGAGCCGCACCGCCCGGACCACGTCCTCGACGTCGCGCGGGAAGAGCACGGCGGCGGGTACCGCGCGGTACAGCGACGCGTCACCCGCGTACGCGCCGCGGGTCATCGGGTCGACGCGTGTGGTGGCCGGCAGCTGGCTGGCCAGCGCCCTGGCGAACGCGGCGGTCATCGGGCGCTGCCGACCCGGCCGATGAAGTGCAGCAGGGCCGCGATCCTGCGGTACGGGTCGGTGCGCCCTGCGAGCTCCTCGCAGGTCAGGATCAGCTCCATGTCCGCCGGGGGAGCGCCGTCGGGCAGCGCGTCGGTGAGCGCCCGCACGCCGTACCACTGCTCCACGTCCACGCCGACCGACTGCAGGTTCGCCACCATGTCGTCGAAGCGGTCCGCGCGCGCCTCTATGCCGAGCCTGTTCACGTACGTGGCGGGCGCGGTGAGCGCGTCCTTCGCCTGCGTCCAGTTGCCGAGCAGCGCGGGCCGCAGCGCGAGCGCGTCGCCGTTGCGGGCGAGCACCGACAGCATGCCGCCCGGGGTCACCGTCCCGATCAGCGCGCGCAGCAGCGGCGTCGGGTCGGGGAGGTACATGAGCACGCCGTGGCAGAGCACCACGTCGAACGCGTCGGCGCCGAAGGTCTCCACGGCGGCGTGGCCGTCACCTGTGACCAGGCGCACCCGCTGCCTGGTTGCCTCGTCCTCGCCGGCCAGCGCGCTGCGGCAGGCATCCAGCATCCGCTCGCTGGCGTCCAGCCCGGTGACCTGGTGACCGCTGCGGGCCAGCCGGATGGTCTGGCTGCCCTGCCCGCACCCGACGTCGAGTATCCGGGCCGGCGCCGCGGGCACGTGTGCCGTCAGCTGGCTGGCCACCAGCTCCTGCCTGACCACCTGGCGCACCTTGTCCATGTTGGTGAGCCAGCGGGCCGCTCCTGGTTCGAACGAGCTTGGAACCGCCACGTCCGTGGGACTCCCTTCCCTGCCGCGGGGTCGCCTCGCGCGCCCCGAGTGGTTCCCCCGCCGGATCCGGATGAGTCGTCGGACGTGCCGTCAGTCGCGTACGGCGTCGCCCGGCTTGACCTTCGGCGGCGGGAGCCGCAGCTTCCTGATCTGCAGCGACCGCATGACCGCGTACATGTTCAGGCCGCGTTCCGTGTGGTCGGGGAAGCGGTCGCGCACGATCCGCTTCATGTTGCGGACCATGACGAACGAGTCGAAGGCGACCAGCATGATCAGGCCGTACCAGCCGTACATCAGGTACGTCTGGATCTGCGTGGACATCGCCGCAGTGATCACCTGTTGACCGGTGGCCACGGAGAGCAAGATCTGGAACAGCAGCACACCGAGGGTGATGAACAGGAAGTAGCCGCCTAGGCCGCGGCGGGTGTCCACCACGTCGCGCACCAGCCGCCGGATGGGACCGGCGTCGCGGGGACCCAGCTTGCTCTCGTCGCCGCTGCGCAGCGCCTTGGACTGCTCGCGCCGGACGTCCTGGGTGGTCTTCGCGCCCGCGGTGGTCTCGCCCTTCTTCTGCCGCTCGCGCAGCATCCGGGCAGCCTCCTTGCGGTCCTTGGGCGCCTGCACGTAGGTGCGGCGGCGCCGTTCGGCCTCACGGCGCTTGGGCGTGGGCCGCCCCTTGCCGGTGGCAGGGGCGTTCTCGTCCTCGGCGGGCCCGTTGGACCCGTCCGCTGACCCGTTCTTTTCGGCCGCAGCGGCCGCGGTGCGACGTCGGAACACGCCCTCAGGGTAGTCGGGTCGGGTACCGCCGGGCCAAGGGCGGCTGCCTACCTGTTCGCCGGCGAGGTACTTCCCCTGGCCCGCGGCTCGCCGCTGAGCGGCCAACTGGCCTAGGCTTGAGGTCTACTCGGATCCGAATCGATGCTGCTGGCGCCAGACACTGAGGGGGCTACACGGCAAATGAGCGTGCTGAAGCGGTTCACCATGATCTTCCGCGCGAAGGCCAACAAGGCGATGGACAAGGCGGAGGACCCCCGCGAGACGCTGGACTACTCGTACCAGAAACAGCTCGAGCTCCTGCAGAAGGTGCGACGGGGCGTCGCCGACGTCGCGACGTCGCGGAAGCGGCTCGAGCTGCAGATGAACCAGATCAACCAGTCTTCGGAGAAGCTGGCCAACCAGGCCAAGCAGGCGATGAGCCAAGGGCGGGAGGACCTGGCGCGTGAGGCGCTCACCCGTCGGTCCGGCGTCCAACAGCAGTTCACCGACCTGCAGCAGCAGCACGCGCAGCTGCAGGGCGAGGAGGAGAAGCTGACCCTGGCGTCGCAACGGCTGCAGGCCAAGGTCGACTCGTTCCGCACCCGCAAGGAGACGGTCAAGGCGACCTACAGCGCGGCCGAGGCCCAGACGAAGATCAACGAGGCCTTCTCCGGCATCTCCGAGGAGATGGGCGACGTCGGCATGGCCATCCAGCGCGCCGAGGACAAGACGAGCGAGATGCAGGCGCGCGCTGGCGCGCTCGACGAGCTCATCGAGTCCGGTGCGATCGAGGACGTGAGCAGTACCGGCCGGCAGGACGACATCCAGCGCGAGCTCGACCAGCTCGGTAGCGACTCGCAGGTCGAGCACGAAATGCAACAGTTGCGTAACGAGATCACCGCCGGCGAGGCGACGAAGGAGCTCGACGCTGCGCAGCCCGCGCCGGAGCAGGCCGAGGCGGCCCAGGAAGCGCCGCAGCAGCAGGCGCGGCCGGGGGAGTCGGCATGATCGTACGGATCTCCCACGACGATCAGTACGAGATCGCCGACACCGAGTTCGAGCACCTGAACGAGCTGGACGACGCGTTGCAAGCGGCGGTCGACGCCGGTGACGAAGCCGCCTTCAGGGAGGCCCTCACCGCGCTACTCGACCGCGTGCGTGAGGTGGGCACTAAACTGCCCGTCGACGCGTTGGTCAGTTCAGACGTGGTCCTACCCGCCGAGGATGCCGACCTGGCAGAGGTGGCGGAGACGCTGAACGAGGAAGGACTTATCCCTGGTTGACCGGGGGTGCAACTAACTATGGCCAAGACGCGTTTCGCTCCAGACAAAGGCCTCACCGCGCGGATGGGCCTGACGATGTTCCTGCTCGGACTCGTCTACACGGTGTTCATCGCGGGCCTGATCGCGGCGTTCTGGAAGGGGGGCGGCTGGGTATGGGTGCTCCTCATCGCCGGCGGCTTCCTCGCCGTCCAGTTCCTCTTCTCGGACAAGATCGCGCTCGCGGCGATGCGCGGTCACGTGGTCACGCCCGAGCAGGCGCCGCAGCTGCACGCGATGATCGACCGGCTCTGCGCGATGGCGGACATGCCGAAGCCCAAGGTCGCCATCGCCGACAGTCACATCCCGAACGCGTTCGCGATCGGCCGTAGCCCGAAGAAGTCGGTGGTCTGCGCCAGCACGGGCATCATGCGCCAGCTGGAAACCGAGGAGCTGGAGGCCGTGCTCGCGCACGAGCTGTCGCACGTCGCGCACCGCGACGTCGCCGTGATGACCATCGCTTCCTTCATCGGCATTCTGGCCGGCACGCTGGCGAGGATGGGCTTGTGGGGCATGGCGCTCGGCGGCGGCAACAAAGACCAGAACGGCGCGGCCGCTGCCTTGATCATGCTGGGCGTGATCGTGGTGAGCGCGCTCGTGTACGCCATCAGCTTCGTCCTGATCCGCACGCTGTCCAGGTACCGGGAGCTGTGCGCGGACCGGTCCGGCGTGCTGCTCACCGGCAAGCCGTCGGCGCTGGCGTCCGCACTGCAGAAGGTGTCCGGCAGCATGGCGCACATCCCGACCAAGGACCTGCGCAAGGCCGAGGCGTACAACGCGTTCTTCTTCGCGCCGCTGAAGAGCAAGGGCTTCAGCTTCTCCACGCTGTTCGCCACGCACCCGCCGCTCGAGCGCAGGCTCGAGCAGCTCGCCGAGATCTCCACCCAGCTCGGCGAGGTGGCGCCCGGCCAGCAGCGGATGCCGGGGCCGTCGTACGACGAGATCCCGGGGATCCAGCAGCCGCCGGCGAACCCGCAGCTGCCCGGCCAGCAGGACCAGCGCGGCCAGGGCCAGCCGCCGCACGGGATGCGGTAGATGGGCTTCCTGGACGCGCTGCTCGGTCGCTCGAAGCCGGCGAAGCCCAACCTGGACCAGCTGTTCGGGCTGCCGAACGCCGCGATGACGCTGCAGGTGGCGATGGGCTTCGAGCCGACCGGCGTGGGCTCGGTGTGCTACCGGGAGATGGAGGGCCAGGCCTTCTACCAGACCCAGTCGGACGTCACCGAGCTGCTCGACGCCGACCAGGGGCCGAAGGTCGAGAAGACGAAGGACGAGCACGGCTACACCTGGCTGGTCTGCCGGCACGACCCGCAGGACGTCAGCGGGCTCGTCACCGACCTGCACGCGGTCAACACCGAGCTGGAGGCGAACGGCTTCGGGCCGGCGCTGCTGTGCTCGCTGGTCGGCTTCGAGCACGGCGACGGTCGCACCCTCGGGTTGGTGTACCTGTACAAGCAGGGCTCGTTCTACCCGTTCGCGCCCAGCGGCGCGCAGCAGCGCAACTCCGTGCTCGAGCTGCAGGTGCGCAGCCAGGTGGAGAACGACCTGCGGGTGGAGAAGGACACCAGCAGGTGGTTCCCCGTTTGGGGTGCACCCGGCCTGTAGCCTCGGTCGTGCGGGGGTGATCGCACACCCTCCTCGTTCGTCGCCGAGCTGGAGGTCGTGGGTGGGGTTCACCGTCCTCGTGGTGGTACTGGCCGTCGCCGTGGCGGGAGTGGCCGACTTCTTCATCGAGAAGTCGCTCGCGCAGCACGGCCTCGCGCAGGGACTCTCGGCCGCGGAGGTCACCAAGAAGCGGCGGAACACGCGGCTGGGCATCGTGGCGCTGACGCTGCCGGTCGTGATCGCCGCCGTGGTGGTCACCGTCCTCGGCTGACGCCGGGTGGGCGCCGGATCGGCGCGCACTGTGCGACGATGGGAATGCACAGGGGGCGCACCCCTGTTGTTCGAGACGTACCGACAACCGGATCTCCGGGAGCGAATACTCATGACGGTCCAGCACGACGGTCTCACTGCCACGACCGAGACGGCGGCCGGCGGCCCCGTGGTTCTCACCGACGTCGCCGCGTCGAAGGTCAAGAGCCTGCTCGAGCAGGAAGGCCGTCTCGACCTCTCGCTGCGCGTCGAAGTCCACCCTGGCGGCTGCTCTGGCCTGCGCTACCAGCTCTACTTCGACGACGAGCAGCGCGAAGGTGACGACATCACCGAGTACGGCGGCGTCAATGTCGTCGTCGACCGGAAGAGCGTCCCGTTCATCAAGGGCGGGGTCATCGACTTCACCGACACGATCCAGAAGCAGGGGTTCACCATCGAGAACCCGAACGCGACCGGGTCGTGCGCCTGCGGCGACTCGTTCCACTAGCACGTCAGGACGGTCGGATGCCCAGGGTGGCTGCCACCCTGGGCATCTTCGCGTCCGGAGTGCGACAATCACGGTATACAGGACATTCCGGGTAGAACACGCCCGGCTGGGTGTCGACGTGACCAATGCCACGACGTGCCGCCGACCGGCATCCCGTGCAGGTAGCCAGCCGCGCACTGGAGCCCGCCGGACACCGCCAGTGAGCGCTGGCGGTTGGTCGGAGCGGCGAAGTTTGAAAGACTCGAATGTCCTTGACCCCTGCCGAGGAGCAGTTGTGCAGATAGCAGTGTCTGGATCCATCGCTACCGACCACCTGATGCAGTTCGACGGGCAGTTCTCCGACTCCCTCGTCGTCGAGCAGCTGGACAAGATCTCGTTGTCCTTCCTGGTGGACGATCTCGATGTGCGAAGAGGCGGGGTAGCGGGCAACATCTCGTTCGGCATGGGGAGCCTGGGCCTGCGGCCGTTGCTCGTCGGCGCGGTCGGCAAGGACTTCGCTGAGTACCGGACGTGGCTGGAGGACCACGGCGTGGACACCAGCCCGGTGTGGGTCTCGGACACCCGACACACGGCGCGGTTCGTCTGCACCACCGACCGGGCCACGGCGCAGATCGCCACCTTCTACTCCGGCGCCATGGCGGAGACCGGCGAGATCTCGCTGAAGCAGGTGGCCGACCAGTACGGCGGCCTCGACCTGGTGGTCATCGGCGCCAGCGACCCGGACGGGATGCTGCGGCACACCGAGGAGTGCCGCACGCACGGCATCCCGTTCCTGGCCGACTGCAGCCAGCAGCTCGCGTTCATGGACGGCGACGGCATCCGCGCCCTCGTCGACGGTGCGCGCTACCTGTTCACCAACGAGTACGAGGCGACCCTCACCGAGCAGAAGACCGGCTGGAGCCCGGAGGAGATCCTGGACCGGGTCGGCACCAGGGTGACCACGCTGGGCGCCGACGGGGTGCGGATCGAGCAGCGGGGTGAGTCGACCGTCCAGGTGAAGGCGGCGGCCGTGGGCCAGATCGCCGACCCGACAGGCAGCGGGGACGGGTTCCGTGCCGGCTTCCTCTCCGGCCTCGCCTGGGGGCTGCCGCACGAGCGCTGCGCCCAGCTCGGGTCCGTGCTCGCCGCGTACGTGCTCGAGGTCGACGGGCCGCAGGAGTACGCGTTCGACTCCGGCAAGTTCCTGCAGCGCTTCACCGAGACCTTCGGTGCGACGGCGGCGGCCGACGTCGAGCCGCACCTGCGCTGAGCCGAGCCGGTTCGGGGGAGTACGGGTGCCGGTCGAGCCGCCACCGACCACCTGGCAGCTGCCCAGTCCCGACGGAGACCATCCGCAGGGGCTGATCGGCGTGGGCGCCGACCTCGAGCCGGGCACGCTGCTCGCCGCCTACCGCACCGGGCTGTTCCCCATGCCGTTGCGACGCCGGATCGGTTGGTGGTCACCGGTCCGGCGCGGCGTCATCCCGCTCGACGGGCTGCGGGTGTCGCGGTCGCTGCGCCGGTCGTGCCGGCACTTCGAGATCCGCGTCGACACGGCGTTCGACGAGGTGGTCGCCGGCTGCGCCGAGCGCGGTGACACCTGGATCACACCGGAGATCACCGCGGCGTACCGCCGGCTGTACGACCTCGGCTGGGTGCACAGCGTGGAGGCGTGGAACCCCGCAGGCGAGCTGGCCGGCGGGCTGTACGGCGTCGCCGTGGGCGGTCTGTTCGCCGGGGAGTCGATGTTCTTCCGCGAGACGGACGCGTCCAAGGTCGCGCTCGTCGGCTTGGTACAGCTGCTCACCGACGGTGTGACCGACGTCGCGCAGCGGCTGCTCGACACGCAGTGGCTCACCCCGCACCTGGCGTCGCTCGGGTGTGTGGAGATCCCGAGGGACGAGTACCTGACCAGGCTGAAAGCCGCGCTGACACTGCCGTTGCCGCCGGTTTTCCAGTGACCTGCGCAACACGCGTTTCGCCACCGGCCGGCCCGTGCAGAGTGAGCGTTGCGCGACCAGTAATGTGTCCATGGGCCCTGCTGGGTACGAGCTTGGAAGGCCAGTTGTGATCCTCCCGCGTCGTTCGGCAGCACGGCGGCGTAAGACGCACACCGCCGTCGCGATGTCGCTGCTTGCCCTGATCGTGCTGACCGCTTGTAGCAGGGCCGAGGTGGAGCGGTTCGGCATGCCGGTGCCGGCCACCGAAGAGGCCAAGCGCATCCTCTCGCTGTGGCAGGGGTCGTGGATCGCGGCGCTCGCCGTCGGTGTCCTGGTCTGGGGCCTGATCATCTGGGCGGCGATCTTCCACCGCAAGAAGCACGACCGGTTGCCGCCGCAGGTGCGCGAGAACTCGCCGATCGAGGCACTGTTCACCATCACGCCGCTGATCATGGTCGCGGTGCTGTTCTTCTTCACCGCTCGCGACGAGGCGGTGCTGATCGACACCAGCAAGCCGGCGGACGTCACGGTCGACGTCGTCGCGTACCAGTGGAGCTGGAAGTTCTACTACGAGGACGACGGCATCAACGGCCGTGACCTGGAGGACGGCATCACGGTCGTCGGCCGGGCCGGGGAGAAGCCGACGCTGGTGATCCCCGAGGGACGCCGGGTGCAGTTCAACCTGTACAGCCAGGACGTCATCCACTCGTTCTGGATCCCCGCGTTCCTGTTCAAGCAGGACGCCAACCCGTACAAGCAACCGCCGGACGGCAAAGAGTTCTGGCAGATGGGCAAGGAGGACAAGCCCAACTGGAACACCAAGTTCCAGATCCAGCCGAACCGGCAGGGCACCTTCGCCGGCCGCTGCGCAGAGCTCTGCGGCACCGACCACAGCAAGATGTTGTTCACCGTGAAGGTCGTCAGCTGGTCCGAGTACCAGCAGTACGTCGACGACCAGAAGTCGGCACAAGCGAGCGCGCAAGGGGGTGCCGGGTCGTGAGCGCCACCGTCAGCGATACGTCGTCCGCGCAGGTGGAGGCACCGCGCAAGCCGATCGGCACGATCCTCGTCGACTGGCTCACCACGACCGACCACAAGAAGATCGGTCACCTGTACCTGATCACCTCGTTCGGGTTCTTCCTCGTCGGCGGTGTGCTCGCGCTGGTGATCCGCGCCGAGCTCGCCGAGCCCGGCCTGCAGATGGTGTCGAACGAGCAGTTCAACCAGGCGTTCACCATGCACGGCACGATCATGCTGCTGCTGTTCGCGACGCCGCTGTTCGCCGGGTTCGCGAACGAGATCATGCCGCTGCAGATCGGTTCGCCGGACGTGGCGTTCCCGCGGCTGAACATGCTCAGCTACTGGTTGTTCTCGTTCGGCGGGCTAATCGTCGTCGCCGGGTTCCTGACGCCCGGTGGGGCGGCGGGCTTCGGCTGGTTCGCGTATACGCCGCTGTCGGACGCCCAGTACTCGCCCGGCCTCGGCGGTGACCTGTGGATCGTCGGCCTGGCGCTGGCCGGTTTGGGCACCATCCTCGGCGCGGTGAACTTCATCACCACGATCCTCACCATGCGCGCGCCCGGCATGACCATGTTCCGGATGCCGATCTTCACCTGGAACATCCTGCTGACCAGCGTGCTGGTGCTGCTGGCGTTCCCGGTGCTCGCCGCGGCGCTGTTCGGCCTGGCGGCGGACCGGATCCTCGGCGCGGAGATCTTCGACCCGGCCAACGGCGGTGCCATCCTGTGGCAGCACCTGTTCTGGTTCTTCGGGCACCCCGAGGTCTACATCGTCGCGCTGCCGTTCTTCGGCATCATCACCGAGGTCATCCCGGTGTTCAGCCGCAAGCCGCTGTTCGGCTACACCGGCATGGTCGGGGCTACGATCGCGATCGCCGGTCTGTCCACCACCGTCTGGGCGCACCACATGTTCGTGACGGGTGCGGTGCTGCTGCCGTTCTTCTCGTTCATGACGTTCCTGATCGCCGTGCCGACCGGGGTGAAGTTCTTCAACTGGGTCGGCACCATGTGGCGCGGCCAGATCACGTTCGACACGCCGATGCTGTTCGCCGTCGGCTTCCTCACCACGTTCCTGTTCGGCGGCCTCACCGGCATCATCCTGGCGTCGCCGCCGCTGGACTTCGCCGTCTCCGACTCGTACTTCGTGGTGGCGCACTTCCACTACGTGTTGTTCGGCACGGTGGTCTTCTCGATGTTCTCCGGCTTCTACTTCTGGTGGCCGAAGTGGACGGGGAAGATGCTCGACGAGCGGTGGGGCAAGCTGCACTTCTGGTTGCTGTTCTTCGGCTTCCACCTGACGTTCCTCATCCAGCACTACGTCGGCGTGATCGGCATGCCGAGGCGGTACGCGGATTACGGCGCGGCCGACGGGTTCACCCTGGAGAACCAGATCTCCACCGCGGGCGCGTTCCTGCTCGGCATCTCGATGCTGCCGTTCTTCTACAACCTGTGGCGTACGGCGAAGCGCGGCGCCAAGGTCCAGGTCGACGACCCGTGGGGGTACGGCGGTGGCCTGGAGTGGGCCACCTCGTGCCCGCCGCCGCGGCACAACTTCACGTCGCTGCCGCGGATCAGGTCCGACCGGCCGGCGTTCGACCTGCACCACGCGCCGACCAGACGACCGCTCGCGGACGTTGAAGGGACCAAGCCGTGAGGGTTCAAGGTGTCATGTTCATCGGGATCGCGTTCTGCTTCGCGGTCGCGGACGTGATCTACTGGATCTTCTCCAAGGACCCGACGGGCACCACGGCGCTCGCCCTGGCCGTGGCGATGGCGTTGCTCATCGGCTACTACCTGCTGTACACGCACCGCAGGGTGCCCAAGCAGGAGCTGTACGAGGACGACAAAGAGGGCGAGATCGTCGACGGCGCGGGGGAGATCGGCTTCTACAGCCCGCACAGCTGGTGGCCGCTCGCGCTGGCCGGCTCGTGCGCTGTCGCGTTCATCGGGCTGCCGATCGGCTGGTGGCTGGTGATCATCGGCGGCATGCTGACCATGCTCTCGACCGTCGGCTGGGTCTACGAGTACTACCGCGGCGAGTACAAGCACTGACCCGACCCGCGACCCGGCGATCCACTGACCGGGTCGCTGCTCGGTCAGTAGCGGTTGGTGTGGCGTGCGGCGGCCAGGATGGCGGCGTACTGCACGGCTACCAGGTCGCCGATCGGTGCCGTGGTGAGCCGGCTCTCCGCTTCCGCGACCGCGCACCACTCGTCGTGCAGCTCGGCGACGGTACGCCGCTGCGCCCTGATCACCGCGGTGCCGTTGCCGACTGCCAGCTCGCCGTCCAGAGCCCGCAGGAGCATCCCTGAGTACCGCAGCCGGAAGGTGTGGACGGTGTCGCGCAGGGCGAGCAGTTCGGCCACTGTGGCGGCTCTGGCGGCTCCTGGCAGCTCGGCGCGCCGCTCGATGTCGTGCCGTCGCCTGGCACTGTCCGCGGTGAACGCGCGGGTCGCACGGAAGAACGGCGACTCGTACGCCAGGTCGGGGGCGACGAGCCGCAGGATGTCGCCGAGCAGGTCGGCGAAGTCGCCGAGCGCCTTGCTCTGCTCCCGCAGCGCGTCTGCGTACCTGGTGTCGGTCGGGGAGGCGTCGCTGAAGTCGCCGTGCGTCCAGTACGGCACCTCGCTGATCAGCGTGACGGTGCCGTACCGCAGCGCGTAGTCGGCGCTGGACGCCCCTGCGCCGCTGTGCGCGGGCGCCAGCCCGTACTGCTCGGCGTGGTCGGCCGCGTGTCGCGGGTTGCTGGTACGGAACACGGCCGCGCTGAGCAGCTCGACGTTCGGCTGTTCCGGCTCGCCGGCGTCCAGCGGTAGCCCGAGCTCAGCGGGGATGCCGTGCAGCATCGGGTAGAGCTCGGGTTCGTCGTGCGAGAGGTAGTAGTAGACACCGCCTGCCTCGGCGTTGTGCAGCGAGGAGAGGAACATCGGGCGGGTCTCGTCGATCAGCCGCATCAGTGCGCTGGTCTCCGGCAGCACCCGGTCGTCGTGGATCCGCATGCCGGAACGGGGGAACGTCCAGTCCACCTGCTCGTCCGGCGCCGGTCGGTAGAAGTGCCGCGCATACCTGGACCGGGTGAACGGCCCGCGCAGCCACTGCTCGTTCAGTCTGGTGCCGTCCGGATCGGCGCACGGCACGATGTGCCAGGTGAGGCCCAGTCGCTCCCGCAGGCTCGGGTCGGCACACAGCCGCCGCGCCAGGTGCACGGCGGTGAGCCCGCCGACCAGCTCGTGCGGGTGCGGCATCGCGTAGGCGAGCGCGTGGCGGTCGCCGCCGCTGATCGTCAGGCAGTGCAGTGGCTCACCGAGGCGCGACCGACCTACCCTGCGCATCGTGCAGACCGAGGGGTAGGTGTCGGCGAGCCGTTCGAACTCCGCGATCAGCTCGTCAACGGTGGCGAAGGTCGAGAACTCGGGCACGGTGCCGAGCTCTCGACGGATAAGGGCATCGAGCATAGGTCCTCTAGGGGGTGAGGGCGACCTAGCTAGTCTGCGACGGATGCGCTGGTCCATTCGACCCAAACGACGGAGATGACGACGGACCGTATGGAACTCACCGTGCGTATACGTACCTGCGTGCACGAAGGCCACCAGCCGGTTGACGAACCGAGCTGGTGGCCTTCGTGCTGGCCGTGATCTCCGGCTATTCGGTGCGGCCGGAAAGTTCCTTACGGTCGCCCTGCTCGACCTCGTCGGCACCGCCGTGCCCGTAGCCGTGGCCGTTGCCGTACCCGTCGCGCGCCACGTTGTCCTGCGTGTACCAGCGCTGCGCGGACAGCCGCAGCCGTTGCAGGAGTGCGTGCTTCGCCTCGACGCCGTGGCCGTCGGCGAGCTCGGGCAGCGCCTCCGGCTGGGCCGGCTCGGTGGACTCGATCTTGCCGAGCATCTCGTCCGACGGCGTGCGGGTGACTTCCTCGTAAGCACCGGAAGGGAGCCGCCTGATGACGCCGGTCTCCACGCCCTCGTGCAGCAGGTGCGCGTCCTTGCGCTGCAGACCGATGCAGATCCGCTTGGTCATCATGAAGACGATCACCGGGGCCGCGAAGATCATGACCCGGAAGATCCAGGTCAGCGTGTTGACCGACAGGCTGAACTTGTCCGCGATGATGTCGTTGCCACCGGCGATCCACAGCACCAGGTAGACGCTGATCCAGGCGGCACCGATCGCCGTACGCACCGGGACGTCGCGCGGGCGGTTGAGCACGTGGTGTTCAGTGTTGTCCTTGGTGATCCATTTCTCGATGAACGGGTACACCGCCAAGAGGGTAAAGAGCACACCAGGCACGATCAACGCGGGCACCAAGGTGCTCCAGATGATCGTCCACTCACCGAAGAGCACGGTCTCCGCACCAGGCATGATGCGCAGGCCACCTTCGAGGATGCCGATGTACCAGTCCGGCTGAGCACCTGCGGTGACGTGCACGGGGTTGTACGGCCCGTACATCCAGACCGGGTTGATCTGCACGAACGCGCTGAGCAGTGAGAGCGCGCCGAACACGAACATGAAGAACGCGCCGGTCTTCGCCATGAAGTGCGGGAAGAACGGCACCCCGACGGTGTTGTGGTTGGTCTGCTTCTTGCTCGCCCACACGGTGTGCTTCTGGTGCCACATGATCAACATGTGCGCGCCGATCAGCGCGAGCAGGATGCCGGGCACCAGCAGGATGTGTACGACGTAGAGCCGTGGGATGAACTCGCCGGCGAGCCCCTCGGGGAAACCACCGCCGAAGGCGAAGTACATCAGGTAGGTGCCGACCACGGGGATCGAAAGGAAGACCACGGAGACGAAGATCCGCAGGCCCACACCGGAGAGCAGGTCGTCTGGCAGCGTGTAGCCGGCGAAGCCCTCGAGCATCGCGAGCGTGAACAGCGTGATGCCGATCAGCCAGTTGATCTCGCGCGGCTTGCGGAACGCTCCGGTGAAGAACACCCGGAACATGTGCACCATGATCGCGGCGACGAACAGCAGCGCCGCCCAGTGGTGGATCTGCCGCATCAGCAGCCCGCCGCGGACCTCGAGCGAGAGGTAGATGGTGGACTCGTACGCCTCGCTCATCGGGATGCCGCGCAGCTTCTCGTACGAGCCCTCGTAGACCGTGTGCTCCAGGCTCGGCTGGTAGAAGAAGGTAAGGAAGATCCCGGTGAGCAGCAGGACCACGAACGAGTAGAGCGCGATCTCGCCGAGCATGAACGACCAGTGGTCGGGGAAGAGCTTCTTCATCTGCTTGCGCAGACCGCCCGCACCGCCGAACCTGTCGTCCAGCGCCTTACCGGTACCCGCTAGGACCTTCGTCGTGGAGTCCTGCATCAGGCCTCCCCATCCGTGTGCCGTCCCCGACCATTCCAGCGTACGCCCAGGTAACGCCTGGCGTCGTGGGGAATCATTCGGTGTTCCTGTTCGAGCCGCGTTCCCAGAAGCTCGGTCCGACCGGGCCGTTGATGAAGTGGTCGGCGTCGGCGACCAGGTAACCGTCGGAGTCGACGTTCACCGGCAGCTGGGGCAGCGCCCTGACCGCCGGGCCGAAGATCACGTTCGCGCCGTCCACCATGTCGAAGGTGGACTGGTGGCACGGGCAGAACAGGTGTTTGGTCTCCCGCTCGTAGAGGCTGATCGGGCAGCCCGCGTGCGTGCAGATCTTGGAGAACGCGCAGACGCCGTCGACGGCGTACTTCTCCTGCACCCGGCCGCGCTTGGTGTCCTCCCGGATCTCGCCGGGCCGCAGCCTGATGATCAGGAGGGCGGCCTTGGCGGTCTCCTTGAACTCGTGGATGCCCTCGGGCAGCGTGCTCAGCGCGACACCGTAGTCGGTGACGTCGGCGAGCTTCAGCAGCCGCGGGTTCTCCGACTCCTCCGTACCGGCGACGACCATCCGCATGCCCTTGCGCCAGGGCTGCTCGAACAGGTCCCTCTTCGGCAGCGGCCCCATGTCGCGCAGCAGCCACAGCGGGGCGAGCCCGAGCGGCACGGCGGCGAGCAGCAGCGTGCGCCGCAGCAGCGGCCGCTTGGTGACCTGCGTGCTCTCCAGGGTGTCCATGAAGTACTCGCCGAACTTCTTGCGGTCCTCCTCCGAGGAACGCAGCTCGTGCCGCTCGTCGACCATCTCCTTGTTGGGCATCAGCTTCCTGACCCACAAGACGATGCCGATCGCGAGCGCGAAGAGCGCGACGGTCAGCGAGCCGCCGAGCAGCTTGTTCGACACACCCGCGGTGTACGAGTCGTCCGCCGGCTGGATCACGTAGAACACCAGGAACGCCACGCCCGCGAGGAACGCGACGACGAACCAGGTAGCGACCAGCCGCTCGCCGCGCTTGGCCTCCTCGTCGCTGATCTCACGCTCCGGTGGTGCCTCGGGGGAGCGGGGCCGCTCACCGCGTTCGGCCTTGCGGCGGGCCGCAAGGGACTCGGCGACCTCCGCCGACGTGGGCGTGCCGCCGCTGCGCCTGCGCGCGGTCGAGCCGTCGCCCGTCGCCTGTCCGTTCTCGCTGTCAGTGCTCATGCGCGTCTCAGTCCGTCTTCTTCTTCGCGGTGATCCACATCGCGGCCACGACACACAACCCGATGCCGACGAGCCAGACGACCAGGCCCTCGCTGACCGGGCCGACCCGGCCGAGGCCGGCGCCACCGGGGTTGGGCTCTTCCTCGATCGTCTTTATGTAGCGGATGACCGCGAGCTTCTCGTCGCGAGTGAGGGTGCGCTCACCGAAGACCGGCATGTTCTCCGGGCCGGTCTCCATCGCCTCGTAGATGTGCTTCGACTGCACACCCGTCAGCTCGGGCGCGTACTTGCCGTTGGTCAGTGCGCCACCGGAGCCGGCGAAGTTGTGACACTGCGCACAGTTCGCCCGGAACAGCTCGCCGCCGAGCGCGAGGTCGGCGTCCTTGTAGTCGCCCTCGACGTTCTTCGGGACCTCGGGACCGGCGGACAGCGACGCGACGTACGCGGCCATCGCGTCGATCTGCTTCTGGGTGAACTTCGGCTCCTTGCGCGGCGCCTGCGCGCCTGGCTGCGCGAGCGGCATCCGGCCGGTGCCGACCTGGAAGTCGACCGCCGCGGCGCCTGAGCCGTAGAGGTTCGGGCCGGTCTTCGTGCCCTGACCCGACATGCCGTGGCAGGTCGCGCAGTTGGTCTCGAAGAGCCGCTTACCCTCTGCGATCTGTTGCTTGCTCGGTGTGTTGGCCGCCTCGGCGCGCGGGGCGTTGTCGTCCACACCGGCGTAGAAGCCGCCGACGGCGACGAGCGCCAGCAGCAGCAGGACGTAGCGCGAGAACGGCCGCCGCCGCCATGCGGTTCTACTTCTCACCGAGCGCCTCCTCGTCACTGGATCAGGGGGAGTAGGTAGATCGTCGCGAACAGGCCGATCCACACCACGTCGACGAAGTGCCAGTAGTACGACACCACGATGGCGCTGACGGCTTGCTCATGGGTGAACCGCTTGGCGGCATATGTTCGGCCGAGCATGAAGACGAAGGCGACCAGACCGCCGAACACGTGCAGCCCGTGGAACCCGGTCGTCAGGTAGAAGACCGAGGCGTAGGCGCTCACGACCGGGTCGGCCGCGTTGAAGGTGAGCCCGCCCTCACGGATCAGGTTCGTGTACTCGTAGATCTGGCCGGCGTCGAATACGGAGCCCATGACCAGGGTGGCGAGGAACCAGAACCGCAGCCCGCGCACGTTGCCCTTTTCCGCGGCGAACACGCCCGCCTGGCAGGTGACCGAGGAGAGGACGAGGATCAACGTGTTGACCGCCGCGTAGGGCAGGTCGAGGTGGACCGGGGGCCACTCGTTGCCCTGGGTGACGTTGACCGAGCGAATGGTGAAGTACATCGCGAACAGGGCCGCGAAGAACATCAGCTCCGACGCGAGCCACACGATCACGCCGACACTCACCGGGTTGGGCCGGTGCGACGAGTGCGCCGGTACTCGACGTGCCGCTGAAACCGTCATACGCGTGTGCCTTCCCTGGCGCTTGGACCGGAGGTGCTCGCCGTGTCGCGGCCGCAAGGGCATGTCTGCATGCCGAGCTCCTGCGCTGCATAAGCCACGTCAGGCATTATTGCGGTCAACCCCCCGTCTGTTCTGCCGACCCCCCGGGTGAAGCCGTGGGAGACTGGTCACGTCGGCGGCACCGGTTCATCTGGTACTGATCTCGTCCGGATACCATCCCCAGGAGAGCGGGCCAGCGGTTCCGCGACGACCGTGCCAGAACGGATCCGAGACGGCGAGGTAGCAGCGGGATGAGCGAGTCAGAGCAGCCGGCGTCGGCTCCCGAGTCGACCGTGACGGTGCTCGTCTACAGCGACGACGCGAGCATCAGGGAACGGGTCAAGCTCGCGCTTGGCCGCCGTCCCGCGGCCGACCTGCCGCGGGTGGAGTACCTGGAGACCGCCACCGAGCCGGCGTGCCGGAAGGCGCTCGACTCCGGCACCGTCGACCTGGCCATCGTGGACGGCGAGGCGACCCCGGCCGGCGGCCTCGGTATCTGCCGTGCGGCGAAGAACGAGGTCTTCCGCTGCCCGCCGGTGCTCGCGCTGATCGCGCGGGCGCAGGACGCGTGGCTGGCGAAGTGGTCCCAGGCCGACGGCGTGGTGATGTACCCGCTCGAGCCGGTGAGCCTGGCGGCCGCGGCGGCCAAGCTGCTGCGCGGCCGGCAGGAGCTGACCACCACCGGCGACGCGATCACGAGCCCGGGCTGATCATGGCGACGCAACCCGCGCCACGGCAGTGGGCGAACCTCATCGGTCAGCTCATCGCGGGGGAGTCGCTGAGCGCCGAGGACACCCGCTGGGCGATGGACCAGACGATGACCGGCGAAGCCACCGCGGTGCAGATCGCCGGTCTCGTGGTGGCGTTGCGGGCGAAGGGCGAGACCGTCGACGAGCTCGCCGGGTTCGCGGCCGCCATGCTCGACCACGCGACCAAGCTCGAGGTTGCCGGCCCGCTGGTGGACCTGGTCGGCACCGGCGGTGACCGACGTAACACCGTGAACCTCTCCACCATGGGTGCCGTGGTGGCGGCCGCCGCCGGCGCGCCGGTGGTGAAGCACGGCAACCGGGCGGCGTCGTCCGCCTGCGGCGCGGCCGACCTGTTGGAGCAGCTCGGCGTGGTCATCGACCCGCCACCCGAGGAGAACGCACGGATCGCCGCGGAGCTCGGCATCGCGTTCTGCTTCGCGCCGCTGTACCACCCGGGGTTCAGGCACGCCGCCGTTCCCCGTCGCGAGCTCGGCACTCCCACGGTCTTCAACTTCCTCGGCCCGATCACCAACCCGGCGGACGTGCGGGCGAACGCCGCCGGCGTCTCCGACGCCCGGATGGCGCCGATCGTCGCCGGCGTGTTCGCCGACCGCGGCTGCGAGGCGCTGGTCTTCCGCGGCGACGACGGCCTGGACGAGCTCACCACCACGACGACCTCCACCGTCTACGTGGTGCACGGCGGCGAGGTGGCGAAGACCACGTTCGACCCGGCCGACCTCGGCTTCGCCAGGTCGCAGGTGAGCGACCTCACCGGCGGCGACCCCGCGTACAACGCCGGCGTGGCGCGCGACATCTTCAGCGGCAAGGGCGGGCCGGTGCGCGACACCGTGCTGCTCAACGCCGCGGCTGCACTTGCCGTGGCCACGCCGAGCGAGGCGTCGCTGGTGGAGCGGCTGCGGTCCGGCGTCGCGGCCGCGGCTGAGGCCATCGACTCCGGCGCCGCGTCGGACCTACTGGACCGCTGGGCGGCGGCGACCCGCGCGGCAGCCGCCTCCTGACTACCGCCGCGGCGGTAGTCAGGAGGTCGCGTCGAAACCCAGGGCGAAGGCGGCGTCCAGGTCGTGCCTGGAGTACGTGCGGAACGCCACGTGCGTCTCGGTGTGCGTGACGCCGTCCACCTTGTTCAGCCGGCCGGGGATGGCCTCGGCGAGGTCCTGGTGCTCGCGCACCCGGACCATCGCGACGAGGTCGAACTCGCCCGTCACCGAGTAGACCTCGCTGACGTCGGGCAGCTCGGCGATGCGCTCGGCGACCTCGGGGATGCCGGCGACGTCAGCACGGACGAGCACGATGGCGGTGATCACACGGCCTCCTCTTCAGCGGGCGAGGACTCCTAGTGTCCCTGGCGGTTGGTGCACCGTGTGCAGCGGGCTGCGTTCGCCGAGATCGTACTGCGTGGCGCCCTGTGCCGCGGCGTCGAGCGCCGCGAGGACGCGGCCCGCACCGTGCGCGGGGAGTGCCCAGGTGCCGTCCACGTCCACGATCCTCGTGCCCGGTTTCTCCAGCCAGCGCAGGATGCACTCGGTCTCCTCGGCGCTCGCCGCCGGGGTGGGGCCGACGCCCTGCGACACCGCCTCCGCCGCCGCCACGAGCGCGTCGACGTACGGCCGCGGGTGCGCCCGCGGTGGTGCGACGCCGGCGGCGACGAGCCTGCCGTACCTGACCACCGTCAGCTCCCAGCCGCCGGCCTCGGTCGGCCGCGCGGCGACGAGCTGCGCGCACCCGGTGAGCGCGGACAGCCGCTGCGTACGCGCCGCCGACCGCGCGTACGCGGCCAGCCGGTCGCGCTGCACTGCGGCGTCCTCGTACCGGCCGGCGGCCGCAAGCGCGTCGATGCGGCGGCGCAGCGCGCCCTCGGCGGCCCGTACGTCGTCGAGCATCGCGTGCCGGACGGCGTCGGCGACGACCGCGTACTCCGTGGCGGTCTGCCGCCCCTCGCACGGCGCGCCGCAGCGGCCCATCTCGGCAAGCACGCACGCGTTCGTCGGCCGCTTCGGGGTGATCCGCGGTGTGCACTGCCGCAGCGGGAACGCCTCGTGCAGGGCAGACATCACCAGGTCCGCCGTACGCCTGGAGCCGTACGGGCCGAGGTAGGTGGCCCTGTCCGCGCCGACCTTGCGCACGATCGACAGCCGCGGGAACGGCTCCGCGGTGAGCTTCAGCCACAGTGCCTTCTCCGGGAACCTGGAGCGGCGGTTGTACGGCGGCTTGCGTTCCGCGATCAGCCGCAGCTCGCGCACCTCGGCCTCCAGAGTGGTAGCGCACTCGATAGCCGTGACCTCGTCGGTGAGGGCCACCATCTCGCGCATCCGCTTGCGCATCTCGCCGGCGGTGAAGTACTGCCGCACCCTGGTGCGTACGTTGCGGCTCTTGCCGACGTAGAGCGTCGCGCCCCTGACGTCGCTGAACACGTACACGCCGGGCGCGGACGGCAACGGCTCGGCCAGGTAGCGCTTGCGGCGCTGCTCCTGGGTGACCCGGGCGGAGAACGTGGTCAGCTCCTCGAGCGACTGCACACCGAGCGGGCCGAGCCGTTCGAGCAGCGCGTGCAGCACCTCGACGGTGGCGCGCGCGTCGGCGAGCGCCCGGTGGCACGGCGTGGTGGTGGCGTGGAAGTAGCCGGCCAGCGTGCCGAGCTTGCAGTTGGGTACCTCGTCGCGGGTCATCAGCCCGTGCGCCAGGCGCGCGGTGTCGACGGTGGTGCACGCCGGCCACGGCCGGCCGGTCTTCGCGCAGGCGGCCTTCAGGAACCCGACGTCGTACGGCGCATTGTGCGCGACGAGCACGCACCCGCGGGCGAACTCGAGGAACGAGGGCAGCACGGCGGACAGTGTCGGCGCCCCGGCCACCATGCCGTTGGTGATCCCGGTGAGCAGCTGGATGAACGGGGGGATGCCGGTGTGCGGGTCGACCAGCGACTCGAACTCGCCGAGCACCTCGCCGCCGCGGACCTTCACTGCGCCGATCTCCGTGATACCGGCGTCGGCGGGTGCGCCGCCGGTGGTCTCCAGGTCCACCACCACGAACGGGACGTCGCGCAACGGGGTGCCGAGCTCGTCGAAGGTGGTCTGGCGGGCGGCCTGCCTTGGTCCGCCGCCGCGATCGTCGCGCAATGGTCACCTCGCCGGTCGCCGTCCTCGCGACTTCGGACGCTATGTGCCGCTACCGACAGCGTCCGGTCCGCCGCGCCGGGCAACCGCGCGGCGCCGTAGGCTCGAGGGGACCGAAGGAGAGGTGTGACTCCCGTGGTGAGCAGCTGGCCTACGGCCGACACCAGGTGGCGTTGTGCCCAGTGCGGCAACCTGACCAGGTTCGACGTCACCAGGACGGCAAGGACCGAGGAGTTCGTGCACGCCGACCTCGCCGGTGAGCCGACCGTGGAGGAGCGGCGCGTGCTCACCGAGACGCTGGAGCGGGTCGTCTGTCGCTGGTGCGGCTCGGCCGACCAGGTGGAGCTGGTGCCGCGGCCGGACGCCGTGGACGAGTCCCTGCCGGCTGCAGGACGTCCCGTCGAGTCGGACTAGGACCGACCGTGTCCGCCGGTGACCGGCGAGCCGACACCGCGCCGCCTGAGCCGGTGGCGCTGCCGGAGGCTGCGCGCGTACGGCTGCTCGACCGGGCGGCGCAGTGCCTCGGCAGCCTCGAGCCGGCCGAGATTCCGCAGCCGCTGCGGCGGGTCGCGAGGTTCGAGCCGCGCCGCCGCGCGCGGCTTGCGGGCAGCCAGATCGCGGCCGCACTGGACGCGGACGAGTCGTTCCGCGACCGGGTGGCGGAGACGCTGCGGCAGGACCGGCCGGAGCTCGCCGCGGCCGTCGCGGCCGGCGAGCTGCCGGCGGCGGCCGACCCGGTGGACGTCGCGGTCGCCGCGTACCTGCTGCGTCCGGACGGCTGGCCGGAGCTGCTCGCCGCCGCAGCTACCGCGGTCGCGCAGGCGGCCGCCGACCGGGGCGAGGACGCCGAGGTGGCGCGGCTGCGCGAGCAGCTGGACGCCGTGCGCAACGAGGCGGACAAGGCGGTCGCCAAGGTGACGGCGCAGCTCACCGAGGCGAGGTCGGAGGTGCGGCTGCTGCGCCGCCGGGTGCACGAGGAGCGGCAGCGGACGAAGACGGCGGAACGGCGTGCCGACGACGCCGAGGCCGCGGCAGAGCAGGCGAACGCGGCCGCCGCCGCGGCGGCGGACCGGCAGGCGGCCGACGTCCGCAAGCTGCGCGCCCAGGTCACCGAGCTGACCGCCCAGCTGGCCGCCGACCGGCGGGCGACGAGGGCGGACCGGTCGGCGGCCAGGCCAGGCTGGCCGTGCTCGTGGACGCGCTGCTCGAGGCCGCGAACGGGCTGCGCAGGGAGTTGGCGCTGCCCACCGCCGTCCGGCGGCCGGCCGACGCCGTGGCCGAGCAGTACGCGGCCGCGAGCGGCACCGCGTCCGCGGCCGCCAGTGCCGGCCCGGACCTGCTCGACCGGTTGCTTGCGGCGCCACAGGCGCACCTCGTGGTGGACGGCTACAACGTCACGAAGACCGCGTGGCCGCAGCTGACGCTGCAGCACCAGCGGTCCCGGCTGCTCGGCGGGCTCGGCACCCTGGCCAGCCAGTTCCGCGGCGAGGTCACCTGCGTGTTCGACGGCGCGGACGTCGGCGGCCGGGTGCCGGCCCCGCAGGTACGCGGCGTCCGCGCGATCTTCAGCCCCGCAACAGACAGCGCGGACGACGTCATCATCGAGCTGGTACGCGCAGAGCCAGCGGGCCGACCGGTGGTGGTCGTGTCGTCGGACCGCGAGGTCGTCGACCAGGCGGTCGCAGCGGGCGCGGACGCGGTGCCCGCCCAGCTACTCGTCGACCGCCTGACCTGGACCTGACCTGCGCCCGGCGGGGTGGTGGCCAGCAGCTGCGCGGCTGCTGGTCGAGCGGTTGGCCGGGCCTGACCTGTGCCGGCGTGGTGGTCGTGTCCTCGGACCGCGAGGTCGTCGACCAGGTGGTCGCAGCGGGCGCGGATGCGGCGTCTGCGCGGCTGCTGGTCGAGCGGTTGGCCGGGCCTGACCTGTGCCGGCGTGGTGGTCGTGTCGTCGGACCGCGAGGTGGTCGACCAGGTGGTCGCAGCGGGCGC
>WHTA01000055.1 GCA_009379825.1 Streptosporangiales bacterium | reverse complement strand
GGCCGCCGCCACAGACGCGGCCGAGGACGCAGACGCTGCCCCGCCCGACGAGGGCGATGCGGCGGGTGAACTGCAAGAGCGGACTGGTCGCCGCGCGCGGCTGCGTGCCCTGCTCGACGAGCTGGAAGCCGAGGCCGCGGAGAAGTCGTACGAGGCGCACATGGCCAGGCGTGCGGAGAAACAGGCAGCCACGGGCAAGCCGACCCGCGGCCGGCGTCCCTCGCCGACATCCTCGACGCACAAGGCCCGCAGTCAGGCCAACGTCACCGACCCGGACAGCAGGTTGCTCAAGACCAAGGGGCGGCTACCTCCAGGGCTACAACGCCCAGGCGGTGGCGACCACCGACCAGTTCGTGGTCGCGGCCGAGGTCACCAACCAGGCCAACGACGCGCCGACCTACGCACCCATGGTGACCGCGGCCAAGAAGAACCTGCGCGTCGCCGGGGAGAAGCGCCGGGTCCGCAGGATCGTCGCCGATGCCGGCTACTGGAGCACCGAGAACGTCAACATGAAGGGCGTGGAATCGTTCATCGCTCCCGGACGCGCCAGGGAACTCAAACGCCTTGCCGACAACGACCAGCAACGCGCCGAGCTCCTCGACCGCGTGGAGGCCGGCGAGATCGACACGCTCGAGGCGTCCGAACAACTCGGCGTGACCAGGGCACGAGTGAACCAGCTGCTACGACGCCGCAGAGCAGGCAATCCCGATCCACTGACCACCACAATGATGGCCAAGCTCGACACCCCCAGAGGTCGCAAGACCTACAAGAAGAGAGCCGCCAGCATCGAGCCCGTATTCGCCCAGATCAAGCACAACCGCAGGATCCGAAGTCTCTTCCGTCGAGGGCTCGCAGCGGCGGACAGCGAATGGAAGCTCATCCGCGGCGCGAGTGCGGTGATGACGGCGAACGACAACGCGACCAGCCACACGCGGGACGCGGCGAGCATCGCCAACCCGCCGACCAGACCGAGTACGCCGGAGATGACGAAGAACTGGCCGGCCGTGACGCCCTCGATGCCCGCCTCGGCAAGCAGGTCGCCGGTGCGCGAGCGCCGACCGGTCCTGCGTACCACCGGCGGCGCCGTCCAGCCCAGCCAGACCAGCAGCACGCCGAGGCCGAAGGTCAGCCCGAGCAACGCCCCCATCAGGGCACCCGCTCGCCCGCGAGCAGGGCCTGCAGGTCGTACCCCATACGGGCGAACCGCTGCGGGTGCGGCGGGAACCCGTCCGCGCGCACCAGCCGGCCGTCGCTGCTCACGAACACGTCGGCGGTCTCGACCACGTCGCCTTCGACCCTGCCGGTCACGGCGACGACCTCACGCACGTGCCGCTGCCCACCGCCGCCGAGGTCGAGCTGCACGACCAGGTCGACGCACCCCGCGACGGTCGGTGTCACGAAGCCGTGCGTGACGTTCTCGCCGGCCAGGAGCGGCAACGTGCACAGCTTGGTGATCGCCTCCCTGGCGCTGTTCGCGTGCACACTGCACATCCCGGGGATGCCGCTGTTCAACGCGATCAACAGGTCGAGGCACTCCTCCTGGCGCACCTCGCCGACGATCAGCCGGGACGGCCGCATCCGCAGCGACTCCTTGACCAGCCGGCGCAGCCGGATCTCGCCGCGCCCGTCGAGGTTCGCCTGCCTGGTCTGCATCGCCACCCAGTCCGGCAGGTGGTGCAGCTTCAGCTCGAAGACCTCCTCACAGCTGATCACGCGCTCGGCCGCGGGGATGGCGGCCGCCAGACAGTTCAGCAAGGTCGTCTTGCCCGCCTGCGTACCGCCGGACACGATCACGTTCAGCCCGGACGCCACCGCGGCCTCGAGGAAGTCCGCGCAGTGCCTGGTGAGTGTGCCGAACCTGATCAGCTCGTCCAGCGACGACGCCGCGACCACGAACTTGCGGATGTTCACCGCCCAGGCGTCCCTGGTGACGTCCGGGATCACCACATGGAGTCGACTGCCGTCTGGCAGCATCGCGTCGACGAACGGCGCGCTGAGGTCAAAACCCTAGAATTGACATATGAGCCCGACACCCGACCAGACGCCCCGCCTGCCCGCCACGATCTACTGCCGCATCTCCAAGGACCGCGCCGGTGCCGGGCTCGGCGTGGAGCGCCAGGAGGCCGACTGCCGAGACCTCGCCGCCCGGCTCGGCTGGGACGTGGTGGCGGTGTTCGTGGACAACGACATCAGCGCCTACTCCGGCCAGCGCCGCCCGCAGTACGAGCTGATGCTGCGCGCCGTCCGCGACGGCGAGATCGCCGCGATCCTCGCCTGGCACCCCGACCGGCTGCACCGCCGGGCGCTGGAGCTGGAGGAGTTCGTCACCGTGGCCGAGACGCACGGCACCCAGGTGCAGACTGTCTCGGCGGGCACCGTGGACCTGTCCACCGCCTCGGGGCGGATGGTGGCGCGGATGCTCGGCGCGGCGGCCCAGCACGAGGTGGACCACGCCCGCGAGCGGATGCGCCGGGCCAAGTCACAGGCCGCCGCCGACGGCAGGTACCGAGGTGGCCCCCGCCCGTTCGGCTTCGACGCCGACGGGGTGACGATCCGCGAGGACGAGGCCCAGGTGATCCGCGAGGCCACCACAGCGGTGCTCGCCGGGCGGTCGCTGGCGGCCGTCGCCCGCGACCTCGGCGACCGGGGCGTCAAGACCTCGGTGGGCAAGCCGTGGACCTACCAGCGGCTCCGGGACGTGCTCATCAGGCCGCGCAACGCCGGGCTGATCAACCACGGGCGTCCCGACCGGCCCGACTACCGGCCCGGCTACTTCGCCGGGTTCGAGATCGTCGGCAAGGCGTCGTGGCAGCCGATCGTGGACGAGGACACCTGGCGTGCCGTCCACGCGCTGCTGCTGGACCCCTCCCGCCGCGTGCACACCTCGACCGAGCCCCGGTGGCTGGGCTCGAACACCTACGAGTGCGGTCGGCCGGGGTGCCACGCCCTCATGCGGACCACCTCCTCGGGCGGGTCACAGGGACGCCGCTACCACTACCGCTGCGCGGAGCAGAACCACCTGAGCGTGGCGGCGCCGAAGACCGACGAGTACGTCAGGGAGGTCGTCGCGGAGCTGGTCCGTGACCCTCGGGTGGTGGCCGCGATGAGCGTCGGCGACGGTGACGCCATGCAGGCCGACCGCGCGCGGCGGGCGACGCTGACCACCTCGCTGGAACAGACCGAGATCGACTACGACCACGACCTGATCGACGCCCGCCGCTACAAGGCCAAGACCGACCGGCTCACCGCGGAGATCACCGAGATCGACGCCCAGCTGGCGACCGGGCTGCAACGGTCGCTCACCTCCAAGGTGATGCGCGCACCGGACCCCGGCGCGGCGTTCCTGGCCGCCCCGGTGGACGTGCAGCGGGCGGTGCTGCGCGCGGTACTGCGGGTGCAGGTGCAGCCGGTCGCCAAGCGCGGCGACAAGTGGTCCAGCGACCGGCTCGTGCTGAGCCCGGTCGTGGCAGCGGGCGAGGCGTAGCCCGACAGAAGGCGACCCCCGCGAGGCGACAACCTCCGGGGGTCCGGACACCGAGAGGAACCCTCGATGACAAGCGACACTGTAACGCCCTGCCCGGACTGCGGGCTCGCGCACGGCCAGCGCGAGGGGCACCCGCCGCCCGCGCTGGTCCACCGTGCCCGCGACTACATCGCCGCCAGCGAGTGGACCTTCGCCAAGACGATGCCGGACAACCCGCACTGGTACGTGGTGCGGCAGCGGGCGTGGGGGACCAGCAGGGAGCTGGGCGAGGGGCATGAGGCCCTGTTCGAGCTGATCCGCTGGTTCTACTACCTGCGCTGGTGGCGCGGGCGCGGGTTCCGCTCGATCGACCTGGACGAGTTCTCCTACTGGATCATGGAGGACGGCACCGTGATCAACCGCAAGCCCGCCGACGCCGCCGGGTGGGACGACGAGTCCCGCCTGTGCTGAGCCCTCGCCCGCACCTGCTGGCGAGTAGGAAGCGGCCCCGACCGGTGTGTCAGCACCGAGCCGGGGCCTAGACCAACCACCTAGCTAGGAGGTGGTGGCCGTGGCCACCAACGTACCGAACGACCCCCGCGACGAGCGACGGCTCCAGGCCGCGCTCGACGTGCTGCGCCGCATGAAGCGCGACGCCATCAAGAGCTACGCCCAGACCACGAGCGAGGACATGCGCCGCCTCTACCGGCAGCGCGCCGACGACGCCGAGTACCTGGCGTTCCGGCTCGAACAGCTCCTCCACCCGATGAACGACCAAGACGGAGGTGACCAGTGACCGCCGACCCCGACGCCTACCGCGACAGCCCGCACGACCTGGTCGGCCGCGTCGAGGCGATCGTCGCCAGCGAGTACGACAGCCCGACGGGGAAGCTCGACCGCATCCGCGCGGCGCTCGACCGGTACCGCCAGGCGCGCGACGGTGGAACGCCGGCAGCGGGGCGCGTGGAACGCCGCTGAACGGCCGCAGCACGGCCGGCGGGCAGCACGGCACGGGCACGGCCCGGCACGGCGCAGCGGCCCGTCATCCTCGGTGGTGGCGGGCCGTTGTCGTGTCTCTGCCCAGCGGCCGGATTTGAGAAATCGTTTTCTAAGGCCCGCGAAAATCGCCCCTGTGCCGCAAGGTCAAACGCACCCGGTGAGAGCCGCAGAATGGCGCAGAGAGCCGCGCACAAGGCGCTAGAATGGACTTCGCAGAAGCCACCGCCCGAGGGTTGGCCGTCAGACCGCTCGGGAGCCACGGTTCCTCGCTGGCACTGAGACACCCAGCCGATCCAGCGAGCGCGACGGACGAGAAGCGGTTCCCTCTGATGAGGGCCGCGATGGTGTGACTCCAGCAGCCCCGGTGTCAGGGCACACTGCCCCTCGGCTGTGCATCCCGCAAGGGAGCACCATCATGTCCCGTCGCTTCGCGACTATCCCCCGAGCCGCCGCCGAGTGCGGCGTCACGTACAACACCGTCCGCGCCCGCATCAAGAACAAGCAGTTGAAGGTCTTCCGGCTCGGAAACAGGAACGAGCACGTCGTCGACCTCGACGAGGCCAAGCGGGTGCTCGCCAAGACCCGCAGCTACGGCGTGTTCGACGGAGCCGAGGTCATCGACCTGAGCCGCGTCGTCGTGGACGACGCGGAGGTGCTGCGGTGACCCCGGCCGAGGCCGCCGCCGCGCTCCCGCCGCTGACCGAGGAGCAGGTGCAGCAGGTCGCCTGGCTGCTGACCGGAGTGGACGAGGAGGCGGCCGAGTGAGCGTCACCCCGCCTGCGCGGATCGAGCGCGGATGTCCTCCCGACGACCCGTACCACCGGCACCGCTGGGCGACCCGGCACGTCACCTACCTGCGCGGCTGCGACGCGCCCGGCTGCGACGCCACCGGGCCGATCCGTCGCGGCTGGTGCGCCAAGCACTACCGGCGCTGGCGGCTCTACGGCGACCCGTTGGGCTCCCCGTCCCTGCTGCCACCGCTGACGCCCTCGCAGATCGCCGCTGAGTGCTGGGCCGCGTACCGCCGACTGGCCGAGGCACTGGGCGCCTAGACCGCACGAGAGCCCCGGCGGGGGACCGGGGCTCTCGACCAACTACGAAGGGACTTCCATCATGCACGATGACGAGTGGCCCGGAGGTGACCGGTGAAGATCAAGATCACCTACCAGGGCCAGACTAGAACCTATCGAGGGTCGTTCGAGCTGCCCGCTCTGTCGGAAGTGACATCCCCCGAGCGCTACGAGGCGATGATCCGCGAGGGCGAGTTCACCTACGACGACGGGACCCCGATCACCGGCAGGCCCTTGCAGAGGCTCCGTGAGCGCGTGCTCGGCACGTATGCCAATCTGCCGGACAAGTCCTACTTGGGGCGTCGCTCCTCCGCTCAGCGCCGGATGCTGATCCCCGGTTTCATGCCGTGGGGGACGATCCCGATGCTCGGCGGTAACCCGAAGGCGGGCAAGACCACGATCGCGGTCGACTTCGCGACGGCCCTCGTGATGCCCGGCTACAGGTTCCTCGGCCACTTCGAGCCCGCCGAGCTGACCGAGGAGGAGCTGGGTCGGGGTCTCTTGCTCATCAACGCCGAGACGCCGCCGGAGGACTTGGAGGCGCCGCTGGACTGGCTCACGGAGCAGAAGGTGGCCATCCTCGACCACCACCTCCCGGTCAGTGACCTGCTGGGAATCGAGCACCTCGAAGACCTCGGCGGCGCGCACATGTTCGACGTGACCGACCCGGCGCTCTACGACCTGTGGGCCAACCGCCTCACCGAGTGCCATGACTGCGACGGCATGGACGACTGGACGCCGTTCGCCGTGATCGTGGACGGCGTGACGGCGATTCTGCACGCCGCCGGGAAGGGAGTCGAGGCGTACGGCGAGTGGTACGCCGCGTTCCGGCGGCTCATGCGTGAGATCGACGTGCCGAACGCGCTGGCGATCGCGCACAACACGATGGCAGGCAGCCACCTGATGGGCGGCGTCGAGGCCCAGGCGGGACCCGACGCGCTGTGGACCTACTCCTCCGACAACGCCGACGACCCGGCCTCTACCCGCCGGTTCAGTGTCCGGCCGAGGACGGGCGGAGTGGCGGTGCCGCCCATGCGGGTGGTCCTCAACCCCGAGGGGCGGCCGGTGGTGGACGGGAAGGCGACCGGTGAGGCGAAGCCGAGCGTTGACCTCGATGGGGTCGCGGGCGTGGCCGCACTGACCGCCGCCTACGTCCGCGAGCACCCCGGCGCGGACGGGCAGGAGCTGACCGACAACGTGGACTCCGGCGGGCTCAAGCCCCTCAACCTCCAAGGCAGGACGAAGGCCTTGGAGAACGGCTGGGTCCGTGAGGAGAAGTGCACCAGCGCCTGCACGCGCTGTTCGCGTCCACACCACCGCCGCACCCACTACTGGCCCGTTCAGTCCCCGACCGAAGCCGACTGAATCGGCGGTCTCTCTCAGTCCTTCAGTCTTCAGTCATCCCCAGACTCTGTCTGGGGACTGAAGACTGAAGACTGAAGACCCGCCGCCTTCAGTTCTTCGGTCTGACCGAAGGCGCCGACTGATGACTGAAGGAGCAGACCGAAGGCCAGACGAGGGCGGCGTGCTCACGCAGCGCCTCACGGCGGGCGTCTCCGGTGAGCCGCATCACTCGGGTCAGCGAGCGGGTGGCTACCGCCCTCGGGCTCACGCTCGGTCGTGTACGCATGTCGTCTCCCTTCTCCTCCCGCCAGTGTGGCACAAACCTCAACCACGGTTGAGGTCTGTAGTACAGTCCGCCCTCCAGGGCGTGAGCCGCCCGCCCCGCTCCGCCCACTCGCTACGCTGGCCCCAGCCGCTGGCAGCAGGGCCGGGCCACCGCCGCCGCACCACGCCGGGAGTGCCCATGCCAGCAGCCGATCTCCGCGCCAAGCTGGCCGACGCCGCCGACCGCGCGGCGCGCGCCGCCCCACCGGGCGGGTGGCCCCTGGTCGAGCGCCTCGACGGGGCACCCGTCCCGCCGGGCTTCACGGCCTGGCGCGTCGGCGGCGGGCCGATCACCGCACTGCCCGCGCTGCGACCCACGGCCCCCCTGCGGGTGCGCCAGCGCTACCTCGCCCGCGTCGTGGCCAACGGCACCGGGCGGTGCCCGCTGTGCGGCGAGGCGGCCGGGATCGACGCGCCCGACCCAGAGCATGGCCGCCTGGCCGCGTACCGCCTCGCGCCGGTATCGGTGGGGATCACGCACCAGAACGAGTGCCCGGCCCTGTTCACCGACGCCGAGCGCGCCTGGTTCGACCCGCGCGCTGTTGGCTACCCCTAGCCCCCGCCCCGGCCGGGGTCTGCGGGCTGGCTCCCCCGGCGTGGCCCGCACCTCGGTCGGGGCGGTCCCCGCCACATCCACCGACACACCGAGGAGGAGCCGTGACCATCCCAGCCGACCAGCGCGTCTACCGCTGGGGCCGCCTGGTCAGCGCCAGCGAGCTGGAGGCCGAGCGTCGCCGCGATCGTGCGGCGCAGGTGCTCGCCGCAGCCTCCGCTGCCCGGCGCGCTCGGACGCCCGCCGAGCCCGCCGAGCCCACGCCCGCCCCGGCCAGCTCACCGAAAGGAACGCCTCATGACGCCGATCTTCATCCTGTCCGGCGGCCTGCTCGCCGCGGCGCTCATCCTCGGCGACCTGGCGCTGGAGGAGCACCGCGACCGGCGGCGGAGGCGGCGCGCCGAGAGGGGGCCGGTTCTCTGAGCGGACAGGCCCCGCCCCCGCCCCTGCCCTTCACCCTGCTCTCCGCCGAGCAGCTGCGGGTCGTGGAGCAGCAGACCGCCGCCCTGCACAACAGGCGGTGGCGATGAGCACCGTCGACCTGCCGGATGGTCACCTGGCCTGCCGCGTGTGCGGCGTGCCCGCCCGGCCGGGCGAGGTCGAGCAGATCCACCTCCCCGCGACCCGGCCTGACGGCTTCCCGCTCGCCGCGCCGCAGCGCGACCAGGTGCTCGCGCTGACGCGCTGCCCGACGTGCGAGGACCGCCAGCAGGCCGCGCTCCGGCTGGCCGCCGCCCACCCCGCGCTGGTCGGCAGGCTCGGCCCAGACCGCGCCGGGCAGGCGTGCGAGGGCGTGCTGACCGCGTTGGCGCTGGCCCTGCCCAGCCGCCCCGCCCCGAGCGAGCACATCAGCGACGCCGAGCTGGGCTGCCTGGTGCGCCACCTCGCCAACGCCGGGCTGGCCGCCGCCTGGGCTGCCGCGCCGCACGGCCGCCGGGGCCTGGCCAGCCTCGTCCCGTTCGGCCACCTCCTCGACGCCGACCGCGCCACCCTGCGCGAGGCCGCCGCCGCCGCGCTCAAGGAACGCATGGCGACGGGCCAGCCACCCGTCGAGGTGCCGCCTCCCGCCGCTCGTAGCGAGCGCAACGCCCAGCCGGCCGACGGCGCCTGCCTGCTGTGCGGGGTCGAGAGTGTCCAGATGCCCGCCGCCACGGTCGCCCGGCTGGGTGGCCGCCAGGCCGCCGCCGCCGACGCCTGGCAGTCGCTGACCGCCTCCACCCATGCGCTCGGCGGCAGGCGCTCGCCCACCAAGCTCACCGGGCACCTGTGCCCGCAGTGCGCGGACGCCCGCGAGTCGGTGGGCTCGGTCGGCCCCAGCTGGCGCGAGCGCGCCTACCTCGGCCACCTGCGCCGCACCGGCCAGGACGACGAGGCCCGCCTCGCCAGCGTCGCGCCGGGCGCGCTGCCCGCGTGGGCCGTGAGCGGCGCCGCGCCCTCGCGTGAGCCCTGGGCGCATCTCCGCCGCTGACCCCTCGGAGAGCCCCCTCCAGAGGTGCCAAAATCGAGAGTTTCCGCAGGTCAGACGGCAAATTGATGTGAGAAGAATCACACGTATGTCAAATGCTAGGTTTTGACAGGTCGAGCCGGCGGCCGGAGTTCTTCAGCATCCGCTCGACCAGGTCGCGCACCTGCACCTCGGTGAGCACGGTGGTGGTGAGCTCGCTGCGCCCGTGCCGCGCGACGAACACCCGGCCGGGCTCGTTGATCCAGACCTCTTCCACCGCCGGGTCGTCCAAGAACCGCTGCAGCGGGCCGAAGCCGGCGACCGCGTCGAAGACGCTGCGCGACACGCCGGCCGCGTCGCCCAACCGGGGCAGCCCGCCGGCGAGGCTGCGCTCGCCGTAGTGCGCCACCACCTCGTCGACCAGCAGGCGTACCGCCGCGGGCTCGGCCACCGGGTCCAGGCCGCGCCGCCGTACCAGCTCGCGCACCTCGCCCTCGACCACGGCGACAGCGTCCATGCCCCTCCCGTCCCTGGGTACGTGCGACCCACAGGATAGGCAGCATGCCGTGGGTTGCGCAGTTGCGTCGATGGTTGTCCACAAGGCGGGTCGGCTACCGCGGGGATACCGCCGTATTTGCACCGAATGTGCCCTCTCCAGCGGTGCGCGGACCAGGCACGTTGCACGCGGCCCAGGCGAGCACGTACGGTCACCAGGAACCGCCCCTCTCGGGGCGCGTGACGGGGGACATCGGCGGCATCGGTGCGCGCCGGTCCAGGACTTGCGGGAAGGGGACCGATGCGCGTACTACGCCTGCCTGTCCTTGCGGTGCTCGCCGCCGCCGCACTGGTCGCCGGCACGGCCGGCACCGCGCTCGCCAGCCCGGTGAGCGGCTCGCCGGCGCGGTCGTGTGTCGTGCAGCTCCAGCCGGACAGCTCGGCCAGGCAGTCGACCGCCTGCTTCGACTCGCTCGCCGCGGCGGTGCGGCACGCCACCGCCGACACCGTGCACATCCCGCCGGGCAGCAACACGCTCACCCAGACCCAGCTCGACGGCGGCAACCGGTCCACCACGGCGAAGCGCAGCAGCCGGATCATCGGCATCGAGTACGTGGACACGGACTTCCGCGGGGCGTCGAAGGTGTACAACGTCAACGCCGCGCCGTGCAACGCGGGCGGCTCGTACCGCGACGGCGACCTCAGCGACGACCCGTTCAACGACGAGATCTCCTCGGCCCGCAGCTACGAGGGCTGCACCAGCACGCACTACCAGCACTCCGGCTTCGGCGGCTGGAAGCGTTCGTGCGGGTGCTCGAGCATGGGCTGGATGAACGACCGCACCAGCTCCATCCGCTGGTCCTGACGCACGTCACGGGGATGGCCGGCGGCGCTCGCAGTCAGCGCCGCCGGCCGGTCTCCGCGCCGGTGCCAGAGCTGCGAAGACCCACCCCGGAGGCCTTCGACGCCGCTGGCATCCGCCATCCCTAGCGTTTGAGGCGCGGAAGTCCGAGTTGGCGGCAGACGCCCGAGTCGCGGCTGGGATAGACCGCGGCGGTGCCTTCGTCGAGCACGCACGCCTGCAGCCGTGGCGCGCGCTGCCTGGCGTTCCCCGGTTCGGCCGCGGTGTCGGCGCCCGACTCGAGCACGCCCTGCCGCCACAGGTCGCCGCACACCTTGATCGGGTCGGCGGCCGCGGTGCGACCCTGCGAACCGACGCCGCGGCTGGTGACCGTGGTGCCGGGGAAGTCGGCGCTCTGGTCGGCGTCCACCTTCGTGTAGCAGCGGATGTCGGTGAGCTGGTCCGCCTGCCGGAAGGCGACGTACGCGGTCGCCACGCCGCCGCCGGTGAACAGCGCGGCGGCGACCACCACGACGGTCGTCCTGCTCAGCCACCGCCCGCGGCGCGGCTGAAGCGTTCTGGCCGCTGCCGCCTCGAGCAGCTCACGGGTCTGCGCACGCCGGTCCGCCGGGAACTCGCGCGGCGGCGGCAGTTGCGTCATGGTCACGGGAGCATGCCTCCTTCGACTCCCTCCTGCGGGACCCGGCGCGGCGCGCCTGCGGCCCCCTCGTCGAGCCCGGTCAGCTTCCGCAGCTGTTGCCGGGCACGCGCCAGCCTGGACCTGACGGTGCCCACCGGGATGCCGAGCGCCACGGCGGCGTCAGCGTAGCTGAGCTCTGCCCACACGCAGAGCGCGAGCACGTCCTGCTCGTCGGCGGTGAGCTTGCGGAAGACCTTCAGGATGTGCCGCATGGTGTGCTCGTCGTCCACCCGCTCGGCGGCCTCGTCCGCCGGGTCGGGTTGGACGACGACCGCGGGCAGCCGGGCGATCAGCCGTCGGCGCCGCCACAGCGCGCGCTGCTGGTTGCGTACGTCGTTGTTGGCGACCGCGAGCAACCACGGCAGCATGCTGTCCGTGGTGACGGTGATCTCGCGGCGGCGGCGCCAGGCGTCGAGGAAGACCGCCGAGGTGAGGTCCTCCGCCGTGCTCCAGGAGCCGGTGCGGCGGAAACAGTGGTTGTAGACTGCGTCGGCATGGCGTTCGAACAGCTCGCCGAACGCGGCCGGGTCGTCGTTGCTGACCTGCGTCCACAGTTCGGCGTCGGTGCGCCGGTTCGCCTCCGCCCCGCTCATACCCCGTCCATGTCCGGCAGGACGGGGTGAGTTCGCGACTCAGCCAAGATATTTGTTCGCCGCCACCTCGGGCGGCTCGGTCGCGTCCTTGCGGGCCTGCGCCGTCGCCCCCGCGCTGGCCACGACCACCAGCCCGATCGCGAGCAGCTGCCACCCGCTCAGCCACTGCGTCAGCACGATCGCACCCGCCAGCGCCGCGATCGCCGGCTCCAGGCTCAGCAGGATGCCGAACGTGGCCGGCTTGATCCTGCGCAGCGCGAGCAGTTCGAGGGTGTACGGCACCACCGAGCTCATCAGTGCCACCAGCGCGCCGAGGCCGAGTATCACCGGCTCGACCATGCTGCTGCCCGCCGTGACCACGCCGAACGGCAGGATCGCGAGCGCGCCGATGCCCATCGCGAGCGCGAGCCCGTCCGTACGCGGGAACCGTCTGCCGGTCTCGGCGCTGAGCAGGATGTACATGGCCCAGCAGGTGGCCGCGGCGAGCGCGAACGCGACGCCCACCCAATCCAGCCCGTCGGGCGCGCCGCCGCCGAGCAGCACGACGCCGCCCGCGGCGAAGCCGACCCACAGCAGGTCGAGCAGCCGGCGCGACATCACAAGCGCGAGGCCGAGCGGCCCGAGGAACTCGAAGGTGACGGCGACGCCGAGGGGCAGCCGCTCGAGTGCGAGGTAGAAGCACCCGTTCATCACGGCGAGGATCAGCCCGAACCCGACGACGACGGCGAGATCCGTCCTGCTGTGCCCACGCAGCCGCGGCCGCACGACGACAAGCAGCAGCACGGCGGCGATGACCAACCGTAGGGTGACCGCCCCGAGCGCCCCGACCCGCGGGAACAGCAGCGCCGCGAACGCAGCCCCGAACTGGAGCGAGAACACCCCGCCGAGCACCAGCCCGACCGCGGTACCCGTCGATCCCTTGCTCTTCGGTGCGACGGCGTTCCCCACACCACCGAGCCTACGACCGCCCCAACCGCAGTCCGTGCCCGGCTCGACTTCAGGGCGCGGCTGTCACCTGGTCCGGGAGGGCGCTGGCGGAGACCAGCGTGCGGACGGCGCGTACGGCGACGGACAGGGTGGCCATGTCGAAGACGTCCTCGTCCCAGATTTCCTCGAACTGTTGGCGGCCGCGGGCGACGGCGGTCGCGTTGCGTTCGGCCCAGGCTTGCACCCGCTCGTCCACCGACATGCCGGGCTCGCTGAACGCGAAGACGCTGCGGACCAGGTCCTTGTGCGCCTCGTACAGGTCGTCGCGCAGCGAGTTGCGGGCCATGGTGTGCCACCGGTCGTTGCGCGGCAGGCCGATGATCTTCTCCCGCAGCGCCGCGACGGACAGCCGGTCGGCCAGCTCGAAGTACACCTCGGCGACCTCCTGCACCGAAAGCTCCATGCTGGTCGCCACGTCTACGATGTCGAGCACGGAGAACGCGGGCACGAACCCGGCGACCCACTCGGCCAGCGCGTTCGGCACGCCCTGGCTGGTCAGGCCGTCCCGCCGCGCGGCGTACGAGCGCAGGTCGCTGCCGACCAGCACCTTCGCCATGTCCGGCATGATCGCGCGCACCCCCTCGCGGTACGCGGTGATGGTGTTCTCGATGTCGAACGGCGGCCGCCTGTGGTGCAACAGCCACCGGGTGCCGCGCTCGGTGAGCTTGCGTGCCTCGAGCAGCATCTGCAGCTGGGTGTCGAGCGGCACCAGGTGGTTCAGCTTCTCGACGTCCTCCCAGAAGTCGTGCAGGCCGAACACCTCGGTGGCCACCTCGTACGCCGACGTGATGTCCGCGACCGACGCCGACGTCTCCTCCTGGAACCGGAACACGGCGGTCGTGCCACTGCGGTTGACCATGTTGTTGACCACGCAGGTGGCGATGATCTCGCGCCGCAGCGGGTGCTGGTCCATCGTGTCGCGGTACCGGTCGGCGAGCGCAGATGGGAAGTACGTGTACAGCTCGTTGCGGAGGTACGGGTCCTCGGGCAGGTCGGACTCGAGAAGCGCCTCGGTGAGCACGATCTTCGTGTACGCGAGCACGACGGCCAGCTCAGGCGAGGAAAGCCCGCTGCCCGCCGACCTCCGGTCGTTCAGCTGCTTGTTGTTGGGCAGGAACTCGATCTTCCTGTCCAGGTGCCCGTCGCGCTCGAGCTTGCGCAGGTACCTGATGTGCACGTGCAGCATCTGCGCGTTCTGCTTCACCGAGTTGGCGAGCACGACGTTCTGCTCGTAGTTGTTGCGCAGCACCAGCTGCGCGACCTCGTCGGTCATCCCGCCGAGCAGGTCGTTGCGCTGCTTCTCGGTGAGGTCGCCCGCACGGACGACGCTGTCGAGCAGCACCTTGATGTTGACCTCGTGGTCGGACGTGTCGACGCCGGCGGAGTTGTCGATGAAGTCGGTGTTCACCCGGCCGCCGGACACTGCGTACTCGATCCGGCCGAGCTGGGTGAGCCCGAGGTTGCCGCCCTCGCCCACGACCTTGCTGCGCAGGTCGTTGCCGTCGATGCGGATCGCGTCGTTGGCCTTGTCACCGACGTCGGCGTGCGTCTCCGTGGTCGCCTTCACGTACGTGCCGATGCCGCCGTTCCAGAACAGGTCGACGGGCGCGCAGAGGATCGCCCGCATCAGCTGGTGCGGCGTCATCTTCTCCACCGCGGTCTCGATACCCAGCGCCTCGCGCACCTCGGCGCTGATCCGCACCGACTTCGCGGCGCGCGGGTACACCCCACCGCCGGTGGAGATCAGCGACGTGTCGTAGTCGGCCCACGACGACCTGGGTACCTCGAACAGCCGCCGCCGTTCAGCGTACGACGTCGCGGCGTCCGGGTTCGGGTCGAGGAAGATGTGCCTGTGGTCGAACGCGGCGACCAGCCGGATGTGCTCGGACAGCAGCATGCCGTTGCCGAACACGTCGCCGCTCATGTCGCCTACACCGACCACCGTGAAGTCCTCGGACTGGACGTCCACGCCGAGCTGCCTGAAGTGGTACTTCACCGACTCCCAGGCACCGCGCGCGGTGATGCCCATCGCCTTGTGGTCGTAGCCGGTGGAGCCACCGGACGCGAACGCGTCGCCGAGCCAGAACCCGCGCTGCACGGCGATCTCGTTCGCGATGTCCGAGAACGTCGCGGTGCCCTTGTCCGCAGCCACCACGAGGTACGGGTCGGCGCTGTCGTGGCAGACCACGTCCGTCGGCGGCACGATCGCGCCGTCGACCCGGTTGTCCACGATGTCGAGCAGGGCGGAGATGAACATCCGGTAGCAGGTGATGCCCTCGGCCTGCACTGCGTCGCGGTCGGACGAGTCGGCCGGCGATCGCTTCACCACGAACCCGCCCTTCGCGCCGACCGGCACGATGACGGAGTTCTTCACCATCTGCGCCTTCACCAGGCCGAGGATCTCCGTACGGAAGTCCTCGCGGCGGTCGGACCAACGTAGCCCGCCCCTGGCGACCTTGCCGAACCGCAGGTGCACGCCTTCCACCCGCGGTGAGTAGACGAACACCTCGAACGCCGGCCGCGGCTTCGGCAGGTCGTCGATCTGCGCCGGGTCGAACTTCAGCGCCAGGTACGACCGTGGGCGACCGTCGGCACCGGCCTGGAAGTAGCTGGTTCGCAGCGTCGCGAGGACCATCGCCAGGTAGCTGCGCAGGATGCGGTCCTCGTCCAGGCTGGTCACCTGGTCGATGGCCTCGCCGATCCGCTCGGTCAGCTCCTTCGTACGAAGCTCGCGGTCGCCGTCGAAGCGCGGGTCGTGCCTGATCTCGAAGAGCTGCACGAGCAACCGGGTGATCGCGACGTTGCCGGTGACGCAGCGCTCGATGTAGCTGGAGCTGAACGGCGACTCGGCCTGCCGCAGGAACTTCGCGTACGCCCGCAGCACCATCACCTGCCGCCAGTCCAGGCCGGCGTACGGCACCAGGGCGTTGAACCTGTCGATCTCGATCTCGCCGCGCCACAGGCCGAGGAAGGTCTCCTGGAAGAGCTGCTTCAGCTTGTGGTCCTCGACGTCGCCGGCCGGCTCGTAACGTAGGCCGAAGTCGTACACCCACGCCGCGACCTTGCCGCGCCGCTCGACCAGGTACGGCCGCTGGTCGACGACCTCCACCCCGATCGACTGCAGCAGCGGCAGGACGTCGGTCAGCGACATGGCAGGACCGGTGCGGTAGATCTTCAGCCGCCGCTCCCCCGGCGCCGCATCGTACGGCTCGTACAGGTTCAGGTCGATGCCGTGCTCGTCGCCGAGGGTCTCCATCCGCTTCAGGTCGGCGACGGCGGTACGGGCGGGGAACGCCTCCTTGTACGCCTCGGGGAACGAACCGCCGTACGTTCGGATGAGCTGGTTCGCCGCGGCCTCGCCGCACTCGCGCCTGATGGCGTCGCCGAGGTCCTCGTCCCACGTCCTGATCGCGTCCGCGATCCGGCTCTCCACCGGGTCCGGGTCGACCACGGAGATCGACTGCCCGCGCTTGGCCCGCACCACCACGTGCAGCATGGCAAGCAGCGACTCCCCGATGGACGCGCTGTAGTCCACCGAGGCCCCGTCGAAGGTCTGCCGCAGGATCTCCTGGATCCGCAGCCGTACCGGAGTCGTGTACCTGTCCCTCGGGAGGTACACGATGCACGACATGAACCTGCCGTACCTGTCGCGGCGCAGGAACAGCTTGAGCCGGCGCCGTTCCCTGAGGTTGAGCACGCCGAGCACGATCGGGTACAGCTCGTCGAGCTCGGTCTGGAACAGCTCGTCGCGCGGGTAGTTCTCCATGATCTCGAGCAGGTTCTTGCCGTCATGGCTGCTCGGATCGAGCCCCGACCGGTCGAGGACCTGCGCGTACTTCTCCTTCAGCACAGGGATCCTCGTGATGCTCTCGCTGTACGCCTGGTGCGTCAGCAGGCCGAGGAACCTGCGTTCCCCGACGACCGCGCCGTTCTCGTCGAACTTCTTGATGCCGATGTAGTCGAGGTACGAGTCGCGGTGGACGGTCGCGCGCGAGTTGGCCTTCGTGATGAAGAACAGCTGCGGCACACGGGCGAGCGCCCGCACCTCGGGCGGCAGCTTGGCGAAGCTCTCCGACGCGTCCCTGTCCGCACGCAGGATGCCGAGCCCGGTACCCCGCACGCCGACGAGCGCGTCCTCGCCGTCCTTCGTCACCAGGTCGTACTCGCGGTAGCCGAGCAGCGTGAAGTGGTCGTCAGCCAACCACCGCAGCAGCTCGACGGCGGTTGCCGCCGATTCGCCCGCGGACTCGGGTGGCGCTGTCTCGAGCTGACCGGCGAGCTCGAGCATGGTGTGCCGCATCCGCGGCCAGTCCTCGACCGCCTCCCGTACGTCGGTCAGCACCCGGGTCATGTCCTGCTCGAGGCTGTGCAGTGCCTCGTCGTCGTCCTGCCGGTCCACCTCCAAGTGGATCCACGACTCCACGATGGCGTCGTCCGGAGGCGCGACGCTGTCGTCGCCCGTGCAGAGCTCGATGAGCTCGCCGCTCAGCGACCGGCGTGCGTGGATCTGCGGGTGCGCGATGAAGTGCAGCGAGAGGTCTCTGCGCTGCAGCTCCATGCGTACCGAGTCGACGAGGAACGGCATGTCCTCGGTGATGATTTCCACCACCGAGTGGCCGCACTCCCAGCCGTGCGACTCCTGCGTGGGGGTGTACGCGCGGACGAGCGTGCGACCCGCCGGTCGCACCCGGCCGAGCCGCCGGTGCGCCACCGCGGACCCGAACACGTCGACGGGGTCACGCGCGAGCAGGTCCTCCGCGGGCACGTGCCGGTAGTAGGTGTGCAACAGACTGGACAGGTCGTCCTGCCGCTCGTGGCCGCCAGAAGACTTCAGCCCGATCTTCGCCGCCCGGTCGAGCACGTCGTCCTTGGCGTCTTCGAGCTCGTCGTGCATCGCCCCCACCTCGCCGTCGAGTCACTGTTGCACTTGTCTACCCGGGCGTCAGCCCATGTGTGGGTAACGGTAGTCCGTCGGCGGGACGAAGTTCTCCTTGATCGACCGCATGCTGGTCCAGCGGGCGAGGTTCTGTGCGGAGCCGGCCTTGTCGTTGGTGCCGCTGGCGCGGCTGCCGCCGAACGGCTGTTGTCCGACGATCGAACCGGTGGGCTTGTCGTTGATGTAGAAGTTGCCGGCGGCGAACCTGAACGTGTCGCTGAGTGCGGCGATGGCGCGTCGGTCGGTCGCGGCGACGCCGCCGGTGAGTGCGTACGGTGCGATGTCGGCGGCCTGGGCGGCGACATCGGCCCACCTGGAGTCCTCGTAGACGTGCACGCCGATGATCGGGCCGAAGTACTCGGTGGTGAACAGCTCGTGTCCGGGGTCGCTGCACTCGACCACGGTCGGCTGCACGAAGTAGCCACGGCTGTCGTCGGCGGTGCCGCCGGTGAGCACCTCGGTGGAACCGCTGGACGTGATCCGGCCGAGCGCCTCGTCCAGCCGCGCGAACGAGCGGTCGTCGATGACCGCGCCCATGAACGTGGACAGGTCGCTGGCGACGTCACCCATGGTGAGGGTGTTGACCTCGTCGACCAGGTCGTCGCGTAGCCGGTTCCACAGCGACCGTGGCACGTACGCCCGCGACAGTGCGGAGCACTTCTGCCCCTGGTACTCGAACGCGCCGCGGCTCATCATCACCCGCAGTGACTCCGGGTCGGCGGACGGGTGCGCGAACAGGAAATCCTTCCCGCCGGTCTCGCCGACGATGCGCGGGTACTGCCGGTACCCGGCGATGTTCTCCCCGATGGTGCGCCACAGCAGCTGGAACGTACGTACCGAGCCGGTGAAGTGCAGCCCGCCGAGGCCGGGGTCATGCAGTGCCGCATCATCGAGCGCCGTGCCGTCACCGGTCACCAGGTTGATCACGCCCGGTGGCATGCCGGCGGCCTCGAGCACGCGCATCGTGTAGTGCGCGGCCAACTGCTGGGTCACCGACGGCTTCCACACCACCGTGTTGCCCATCAGCGCCGGGGCGGTGGGGAGATTACCGGCGATCGCGGTGAAGTTGAACGGCGTGATCGCGGTCACGAACCCGTCCAACGGCCGGTACTCGGCCCGGTTCCACACCCCGCGCACCGACAGCGGCTGCTCCCGCAGCAACTGCGACGCGAAGTACACGTTGAACCGCCAGAAGTCGATCAGCTCGCACGCGGCGTCGATCTCCGCCTGCTGCACGGACTTCGACTGGCCGAGGATCGTCGCCGCGTTCACCGTCGCACGCCACGGCCCGGCGAGCAGGTCGGCCGCACGCAGTAACACCGCAGCCCGGTCGTCGAACGACATCGCCTGCCACTCCGGCGCCGCCGTCTTCGCCGCCTCCACCGCGGCCCGCACGTCGTCCTCCGTCGCGTTACCTGTCACCCCGAGCACGTGGTGCCGGTTGTGCGGCTGCACGACGTCGATGCTGTCGCCGCCGCCCATCCGCTGCTTGCCGTTGATGGTCATGGTCAGCTCGTGCCGTTCGCCGGCCAGCTCCTTGACCCGCTCCTCCAGGCCCTGACGTTCCGCACTGCCTGGCGCGTGACCCAGCTGCGGCTCGTTGACTGGCTGCGGCACTTCCGTGACAGCGTCCATCGCGACGACCTCCCTCTCCTACGGCGAGGCTAACGCCGCCGGCCCGGTCCCGACTAGCGGGACGCGAGCGCCACCGCCTCGCCGAGACTCGACACGACGGGCAGGTCGGTGGCGGCGAGGCTGGCGGCGTCGTGGAAACCGCCGCTGTAGAGCGCGCACCGGGCGCCGACGTGCCACGCGGCGTGCGCGTCGTCGACGCTGTCGCCGACCACGAGGACCTCGGTCGGCTCGAGCTGCTGTTCCTGCAGGTGCCGCACCAGGAACTCCGCCTTGTGATCGCCGTGTGCGTCGCGTAACCCGTCGACCCGGCTGAAGTACCCGGCGATGCCGTGCTTGTCCACCAGGGCCACCAGCTGGTCGTGGTGGTACATCGACAGCAGCGACTGGCTGCCGCCGAGGTCACACCACTCGTCCAGGGCCCGCTCCGCGCCCGGGCTGAGCACGCATTCGCGGGCGCGCACGTGGTAGATGTCGTGGAACGCGTCGTCCAGCCACACCCACTCCTCGTCGCTGAGCTCCCGCCCGACCAGCTTGGCGTAGAACGTCCTGATCGGCCGGCAGTACGCCGCGCGGTACTCCTCGACGGTGACGGGTGTGAAGCCGACCTGCACCAACGTCTCGTTCATCGTGCGTACGACGATGTCCACGTCGTGCAGCAGCGTGCCGTTCCAGTCCCAGACGATGTGTTTCACCACGCGTCGACTCTAGCTTCGGCCGTCCCGCAGCCGGTCGCCGAGCACGGCGAGCAGCCGCAGCCAGACGGCACAGAGCAGCGCCAGCCCGGACCCGAGCTCCACCACCTCCTCCAGGCTCTGCTCCCACCGCTCGGCCGCCACCGACCAGCGCGCCGGATCGACCGAGTCCGACGCCACCGCGACGAGGGCGAGCCCGACCCCGACCGCGAACGCCACCCTGGCGAGCCGGTCGCCGGCCAGGGCACGCCAGACGAACGGCAGCACCCCCAGCCCGACGAGAGCCACGCCGAGGAGCAGGAAGTCGCCGGGGCCGACCCAGGGCAGGAACGGCACCCGCACGTCGCGCGGCGCGAGGAAACCGTCCCTGATCCGCTCGTGCACCGCGAACCGCTCGTCGAACGCCAACCCGCACAGCCCCACGGCGAGGAGCAGCCAGATGCGCGGTGCAGGCGCGCCTATGGCCGCCAGCAGCAGCGCCCCGGCGGCGGCGAGGACCAGCACTACGCTCTGCAGCCAGGTCATGGGCGTCTGCTCAGGCGCGATCCACGCCCACCACGACGGCCACCGCGCCGCCGCGAGCAGCCCGGGGGCGAGCAGCCACAGAACCACCGCGCCCGCGACCAGCTGCCCGCGGCGTCGGCTCACCCGACGACTCCCGTCAGCTCCTCGCAGCTGCCCTCACCGTCGGTCACCACGTCGAGCGGCGAGCCACGGAGCATGGCCAGGATGTGCCCGGTCCACTGGCGGGCACCGCGGCTGAGCACCTCGTCGCGCCACCACGCACTGTGCCCGGTCTGCAGGATGCGGCCCTCGTCGAGCAGGTCACCGTCGGTACGCGAGTCCACGACCACCTCGTCGACGGCGTAGCCGCGGAGCCGGCCCGCCCGCACGGCGGCCAGCGCCGCAGGCAGGTCGACCAGCTGCGGCCGGCCGATGTTCGCCAGCAGGCTATGCGGCCGCATCAGGTAGAGCTCCCGCGCGCCGAGGATCGGCGGCGGCGTCCGGTGCGCGCTCGCGCACACCGCCACGACGTCGCTGGCCGGCAGCAGCTCAGCCAGCTCCAGCATGGTGACACCGGACGTGGCGCGCTCCACCCGGGTCACCGGGTCGACGTCGCAGCCGACGACGTGCATGCCGATGCCGCGCGCCAACTCCGCCAGCCGCGAGCCGATCCGGCCGACGCCGACCACCCCGAGCGTGCGCCCGGCGAGCTCGATGCCACGCAGCGACGCCGTCGGCGGCACGACGCCCCTGCTGCGGTCATGCGCCAGGTGCAGCCGGGTGGCCAGCGCGAACACCTGCGCGAGGCAGTGTTCGGCGACCGCCTCGGTCGCGTATTCGGGCAGCACCGACAGCCGCACGCACCGGTCGCGCAGCAACGACACATCCAGGTGGTCGTAACCGGTGGCGTAGAGCACCACACCGGCCAGCCGCGGTGCGGCGTCGAGCAGGTCGGCGTCGAGCCGCGGCAGGCAGACGTTCGTGGCGGCGAGCACGTCGACGTCCGCGAGTAGCTCGGCCGCCTCGGCCGGCGAGGGTGCGGCCGAGGCGGCGACTACCCGTACGTCCGCCAGCGATCTCAGCTCGGGCATCGCGTGCCGCGACAGGCTGGCGGCGCCTTGCCGGGAGAGGACGAGAAGTCGGGGCCGCATGCGCTCTCCTGGTGCCGATTGCTGCGAAATGATGCCTCATCCAACGCGCAGGACCACGCCCAACACCAGGTATATGACAGCTTTCTCATCGAACAGAGATGTTTTCTCATCTTCGGCGTACCCGGCGGACTCAGGCCGTCAGCCGGTCCAGCACGCGGTAGATGCGGTTCTCCGATATCGGGTACGCGGTGCCGAGCACCTGCGCGAAGTGGCTGATCCGCAGCTCTTCGAGCATCCAGCGCACCTCGGTCAGCGCCTCGTCGTGCGAACCGTCCGCGGGTGCCCGGTCGCGCGCCTCCTGGTACGCCTCGGTCACGATCGCTACGGCCTGCTGCCGGTCCGCGTCGCGTGCGGGGTTGTCCGGCAGCCGCTCGATCCGCCGCTGGATGCCGCGCAGGTACCGCAGTACGTCGGGCAGCCGCGACCGGCCGGTTCCGGCCACGAAGCCGGGATGGACCAGCCCGGCGTACTGGGCGCGCATGTCGTCGCGTGCCGCAGCGACCGCCGAACCGGTCATGCCGGCGAGCGCCGCCTGCGCCTGGTGTGCGGTCGCGAGGATGCGCTCGACCTGCCGCACGACGTCGCCGAGAGCGTCGGCGTAGCCCGCCCGCACGACGTCGCGCAGCCGCGCATACCCCGCCTCGTCCCAGACAGGTGCACCGCCGTCGCGCATGAGCGCGTCCACCGCGCAGTCGGCGCAGTCGGCGAGCAGCGCACTGATCCCGCCGTGCGGGTTGTTGCTCAGCGCCAGCTTCGCCGGGGTGCTCAGCTGCTTGTCCACGACCTTGATGGGGGCGGGCAGCTCGAGCAGCAGCAGTCGCCGGATGCCGCGCCACATCTCCCGCCGCTGCTCGGCCTCGCTCTCCAGCAGCCGCACGGCGACGCTGTCGCCCTCGTCCACCAGCGCGGGGTACGCCTTCACCTGGTAGCCGCCGTGGTCGCGTTGCTCGGTGCGCGGCAGCGTGCCGACGTCCCAGGTACGGACCCCGTTGCGCTCCAGACCGGCCGCGACGGCGGACAGGGTCTGCTGCAGCCGCGGCCTGACCTCCTCCTTGACGGCGGCGAGGTCCTTGCCCGTGGCGAGCACCGCGCCGTCCGCATCCACGACCTGGAAGGTCATCCGCAGGTGGCCGGGCAGCTGGTCCGGACGCCAGGCGTCCGGCGGCACCCACACGCCTGTGGTTCGCTCCAGCTCACGGCCGAGCGCGTCGAGCAGCGGGCCGCCGCCGGGGTCGAGCCGCGCCAGCGCCGCCTGCGCGTGGTCGGGTGCGGGCACGAAGTGCCGCCGCAGCGACTTCGGCAACGTCTTGATGAGTGCGGTGACCAGCTCCTCGCGCAGCCCGGGCACGTGCCACGCGAACTCGTCCGCGGACACCTGGTTGAGCGTGGCGAGCGGCAGCCGCACGGTCACCCCGTCGACCGCGGTGCCGGGGTCGAACTCGTAGCTCAGCGGCAGCTCGGCGTCGGCGTGTGCCCAGGTTTCCGGGTAGGCGTCGTCGCTGACCCGGTCGGCGGCGTCGCTGACCAGGTCGGTCTTGTCGAACGTCAGCAGGTGCGGCTGGGTGCGCCTGGTCTTCTTCCACCAGCTGTCGAAGTGCCGGCCGGAGACGGCCTCCGCGCCGACTCCCTGGTCGTAGAACTCGAACAGCGTCTCGTCGTCGACGACGATGCCGCGCCGCCGCGCCCGCCGCTCCAGGTCCTCGACCTCGTCGAGCAGCGCGCGGTTCTCGTGGAAGAACTCGTGATGGGTGTCCCAGTCGCCCTCGACGAGCGCGTGCCGGATGAACAGCTCGCGGCACAGCTCGGGGTCGTGCTGCGCGTAGTTCACCTTGCGCCCCGCGACGACCGGCAGGCCGTAGAGCGTGACCCGCTCGTACGCCACCACCGCCGCGCGCTTCTTCTCCCAGTGCGGTTCGCTGTACTCCCGCTTCACCAGGTGCCCGGCGAGCGACTCGACCCACTCCGGCTCGATCCGCGCCACCGTACGGGCCCACAGCCTGGACGTCTCCACCAGCTCGGCCGCCATCACCCACTGCGGGCTCTTCTTGAACAGCCCGGAGCCGGGGAAGATAGCGAACCTCGTGCCGCGCGCGCCCGCGTAGTCGCGCTTGTCCGGGTCGCGCATACCGACGTGCGAGAGCAGGCCGGCGAGCAGCGCCTGGTGGATCGTCTCGCCCGAGGCGGGTCTGCCGCGCGCGTGGATGCCGAGGCCCTTCGCGATCTGCCGCAGCTGGCCCTCGACGTCCTGCCACTCGCGCACGCGCAGGTAGTTGAGGTACTCGTTGCGGCACATCCGCCTGAACTGGTTCGACGACAGCTCCCGCTGCTTGTCCTTGAGGTACTGCCACAGCGTCAGCAGCCCGGCGAAGTCGGAGCCCTCGTCGGCGAACCTGCGGTGCTTCTCGTCCGCAGCCTGCTCGCTGCCCGACGGCCGCTCCCGCGGGTCCTGGATCGCCAGCGCGGCCGCGACGACGAGCACCTCGCGCACGCAGCCGTAGTGGTCGGCCGCCACCACCATCCGGGCCAGCCGCGGGTCGACCGGCAGCTGCGCGAGCTTGCGGCCCACGGCCGTCAACCGCTTGCCGGGTTCTGTGACCTTCGGGTCGAGCGCGCCGAGCTCCTCGAGCAGCTGCATCCCGGCGGTGACGCTGCGCCTGTCCGGCGGGTCGAGGAACGGGAAGTCGGTGATCTCCCCCAAGCCGGCCGCATGCATCTGCAGGATGACCGACGCGAGGCTCGTACGCAGGATCTCCGGGTCGGTGAACTCCGGCCGGCCGACGAAGTCCTCCTCCGCGTACAGCCGGATGCAGATGCCGTCGGCGACCCGGCCGCACCGGCCCTTTCGTTGGTTCGCGGACGCCTGCGAGATGGGCTCGATCGGCAGCCGCTGCACCTTCGTGCGCTGGCTGTAGCGGGAGATCCTGGCGCTGCCGGGGTCGATGACGTACTCGATGCCCGGCACGGTGAGCGAGGTCTCCGCGACGTTCGTCGCCAGCACGATACGGCGCCCGGTGTGCCGCTGGAACACCTTGTGCTGCTCCGCCGCCGCCAGCCGCGCGTACAGCGGCAGCACCTCGATCGGCAGCCGGTGCCGTTCCAGGTGCTTACGCAGCTCGTCGGCCGTGTCGCGGATCTCGCGTTCACCGGAGAGGAAGGCGAGGATGTCGCCGCGTGACGTCTCCGTGTAGAGCTCGTCCACGGCGTCGCAGATCCCCTGCGTGCGGTCGGCGTCGGCGTCCTCCAGTGGCCGGTACCGCACCTCGACCGGGTACGTACGCCCGGACACCTCGACCACAGGCGCGTCGTCGAAGTGCCTGGCGAACCGCTGCGGGTCGATGGTCGCCGAGGTGATGATGACCTTCAGGTCGGGCCGGCGCGGCAGCAGCTGCTTCAGATAACCGAGGATGAAGTCGATGTTCAGGCTGCGCTCGTGCGCCTCGTCCACGATGATCGTGTCGTACTGGCGCAGCATCCGGTCGTTCTGCAGCTCGGCGAGGAGGATGCCGTCGGTCATCAGCTTAACCAGCGTGTCGTCGCTGGCCGAGTCGGTGAACCGCACCTTCCAGCCGACGGCGCCGCCGACCTCGACGCCCAGCTCCTCGGCGATGCGCTCGGCGACCGTTCGGGCGGCCAGCCGCCGCGGCTGGGTGTGGCCGATGGCGCCGCGTACGCCACGGCCGAGCTCCAGGCAGATCTTCGGCAGCTGGGTGGTCTTGCCCGACCCGGTCTCGCCGGCGACTACGACCACCTGGTGGTCGCGGATGGCGGCGAGCAGCTCGTCCTTGCGCTGGCTGACCGGTAGCTCGTCCGGGTATGTGATCTCGGGTACCACGGCACGCCGCCGCTCCACCCGCTGTTGCGCGGCGTCGAGGTCGGCGGAGAGCTGTTCGGCCAACGCCTGCCGCGCCGCCTCGTCACGGGTCTTCTGCAGCTTGTCGACGCGCCGCCGCAACCGGCGCTCGTCGCGCAGCATCACCCCGGACAGGCGTCGCCGCAGGCCAGCAGGCGACGAGTTCACGGACGTACTTCCATGCCACCGCCAAGGATACGAGACCGCTTTCCCCGGGTGCGATGAGTTTCCGTGGGCGGCGCGGTCATTACTCGAAGCACGATGTCACCACGGCTCGGAGGTCGACCATGACGCACGAAGCAGTCCACGTGAGCACCACCATCCCGGCGCCGGTGGAGACCGTCTTCGCGGTCCTAGCCGACCCCTCGACGCACGCCGCGATCGACGGCACGGGCTGGGTCAGAGACGCGCTCGACGGTGAGCAGCTGACCGCCACCGGGCAGGTCTTCCGGATCGCCATGTACCACAAGAACCACCCGGACGGGGACTACGAGATAGCCAACAAGGTCGTCGTGTTCGAGGCGCCGCACGCCATCGCCTGGGAACCCGGCCAGGAGGACCAGGCCGGCGACGGCAACCTCTCGTTCGGCGGCTGGGTCTGGCGGTACGACCTGAGCGCCGCCGGCCCCGCCGAGACGGAGGTGACGCTCACCTACGACTGGTCGGCGGTACCCGCGTTCATACGGGAGTACCTCCAGTTCCCTCCGTTCCCGATGAGCCACCTGGAGAACTCGCTGCGCCACCTCGCCGAGCTGGCCACCGTCCGGGTTTGAGGAGGCACCGTTGCGCACGCTCGCAGTGACGCAGAACGTCACCGTCGACGGCTCGATCGAGATGCTCGGGGACTGGTTCGACCCCCAGGGCCAGGGCGACGTGGACAACTCGGACCTGCTCGACGAGCTACACCACCAGCAGCAGGCGACGGACGGTTTCCTCGTCGGCCGCCAGACGTTCGAGGACCTGCGCGGCTACTGGCCGCAGCAGTCCGCGGACAGCACCGGTGTCACCGCATACCTCGACCAGGTGCAGAAGCACGTCGTCTCCTCGACGATGACCGACCCGCAGTGGCGGAACTCCACGGTGCTTGCCGGCAACCCGGTCGAGGAGGTGCGGGTGCTGAAGGCGACACCGGGCCGCGACATCGTGACCACCGGCAGCATCACGTTGTGCCACGCCCTTATCGCCGCCGGGTTGGTCGACGAGTACCGGTTGTTCGTCTACCCCGTCGTGCAGGGTGGCGGCCGGCGGTTGTTCCCCGACGGGTTCGAGGTGCCGCAGCTGCGGTTGCTCGACGCGCAGGCGTTCCGCTGCGGCATCACGTACACGCGGTACGCACCGGCGTAGCGTCGCGCTACTCGCCGACCAGGTCGGGCAGCTCCTGCACCGCGTACCAGGCGAGCTCGTGCGCTTCGGCACCATCGACGGCGAACGCGGCGTCGTCGTCGCCGGTGTCGGCGGCGGGCAGCGCGGTGACGGCCGCGGCGATGTCCGACACCGCGAGGTCGTCGTCGACGTGGGCCGACACCACGTCCACCATCGCCACCGGGCCGGCGAGGCGTACGGCCGCGGCGTCCTTGCCCAGCTCACCGACCGGGGCCACCGCGCCGTCCGCGACGTCGACGGCGATCACCACGCGCTTGCGCGGCGCGTGCGGCTCCTCGCCGAGCAGCCGCAGCGAGCGGCGGGCGGCGGCGGTCATCGCGGCGTACTCCAGCTCCTCCAGGTCACCTTCGGTGTACCACTCCCGCAGCGCCGGGGTCACCGCGTACGCCTGTTGTTGCGCGACCGAACCTGACCTCACGTACTCCAGGAGCGAAGGCAAGGTGGCGGGCACGTAGACGCGCATCACAGGTCACCTACCAACTCGTCGGCCTCCAACCGCTCGGTCATGGTGCGCAGCGCGGTCTCCAGCACCTCGGTACGGCGGGCCGGGTCCATCAGGTTCGGGCCGATCATCTCCAGGTCCGCGGGGCCAGGGGTGAGCACCGTGACGATGGTGCCGGCCTGCCGCAGCCGGGCGACCTCGGCGGTCAGCCCCCGCGTGATGAACCTCCGCATCCCGCGCTCGAACGCCGCGCGCACCGACCGCGGCTTGTCGAGCTCGTACGACGCCATCGGCGCGAGCACGTAGACGCGGTCGAGCCCAAGGTCCGCAAGCGCGTCGGCCGAGGTCGTCGACCGAACGCCGCCGTCGACGTACCTTCGCCCGTCGATGCGCACCGGGTGGTACCAGCCGGGCACCGCGCACGACGCCTTCACCGCGTCGCGCAGCAACGCCGGCGGCGCGTCGTCGTCCCCGAACACCGTGCGCAGGCCGCTCTCGTAGTCGACGGCCACCACCCGGCAGCTCGGGTGCGGCGACCACTCGCCCGGGTTCACCGAGTCGATCAGCCGGCCGACCGGTTCCAGGTCGCCCCGGCCTTCTGGGACCACCGAGTACAGCGCGACCTGGGGATGCACCTGGCCAGGGTGCCGCCAGCTGTTCAGCAGCAGCTCCGGCGAGCCGATGCCGGGCTTCGGCCACGGCGGCCGCTTGCCGCCGGAGTCCACGTCCGGGTCGAAGTCGATCTGCGGCGCGCCCTCCACCACCAGGCCGAGCTGGTGGTGCAGCAGCACGTTGGTATCCACGCCGGCGCCGAGCGCCGCGGCCATGATCGAACCGGCGGACGTGCCGAGCAGGTGGTCCGCCGTACGTGGGTCGAACCCGGTGACCTCCTCGAGCGCCCGCAGCACCCCCGTCAACCACGCGGCGCCGAGCACGCCGCCCGCGCCGAGCACCAACCCGGTACCGCCGGTCACTCGACCGCCCCCACCAGCTCGGCGAGCGAGTCGACCACGCAGTCGGCGAGCAGGTCGACGTCGGGCAGCAGGTCGCGGTCGGCGTTGAGGCCGTAGTAGACCTGGCCGTTGTACGAGGTGAGCCCGACGCTGACCGCCTGCCCCTTCGCCAGCGGCACCACGGGGAACGTCTGCAGCATGGCGGCGTCGCCCGCGTAAAGCGGCGTCTGCGGTCCTGGCACGTTGGTGACGACCAGGTTGAACAGCCGCTTCGACAGGCCGCTCGCCGTACGCGCGGCGAGCGAGTGCAGCGTGGTGGGCGCGAACCCGGACAGCGCGATGAGCGTGTTCGCGCCGACGCCCTGGCCGGACTCCTTGTGCGCGCGCATCGCGTACGTCACCTGGTGCAGCCGCATCACCGGGTTGCTCTCCCCCACCGGCAGGTCGACCAGGTACGTGGAGACGGTGTTGCCGAGTGGCCCGGCGCGCTCCGGCTCCTCCCGCACGCTCACCGGCACGAGCGCACGGACGGTGGTGTGCGGCACCACCGGTTCGCCGCGCATCAGCAGCCACTCGCGCAGCGCGCCCGCGACGACGGCGAGCACGGCGTCGTTGACCGTGTTCTCCTGCCGCATTTCCTTGGACCCGCGGATCCGCCGGTAGTCCTCCAGGTCGGTCGCGGCCGTCGCGTACCTGCGGTGGCTGCTGATCACGCCGTTCAGCGGCGTCTCGGTCGCCGGCCGTACGGCGGTCGTCGCGACGGCGAGCACGCCGCTCGCAGCGCCCCACAGCCGTTCCGCCACCGACCTGGCGTCACCGACCGCGCCGCGCGCCGAGTCCACCAGCATCGACGGCCGGCGCACGGCGCCGGCGGCCGCGTCGGTGAGCAGGTCGACCCAGGACGGCTCAGGCTCGGGCTGCCACGGCTGCGGGTCCGGCCCGTACTCACCGGGCTCCTGGGCCAGGATGACCTGGCCGATCTCCACCGTCGAGACGCCGTCGACCATCGCCTGGTGGGTCTTGCTCAGGATCGCGAACCTGTTGTCCGCGAGCCCCTCCACGAGGTACATCTCCCACAGCGGCCGGTCGCGGTCGAGCGGCCGGCTCATCACCCGGGCGACGAGCTCGCGCAGCTGCATGTCGTTGCCCGGCTTCGGCAGCACCGACTGGCGTACGTGGTAGTTGATATCGAAGTGCGGGTCGTCCACCCACACCGGGTTGGCCAGCCGGCCGGGCACCGTACGCACGCGCTGCCGGTAGCGCGGCACCTTCGCCAGCCGCCGCTCGATCAGGCTGGTCAGGTGCACCAGGTCGAACCGGTCGTCGCCGTCGAACAGGGCGAGCGTGCCGACGTGCATCGGCGTGGTCGTCTCCTCCATGTACAGGAACGACACGTCGAGTGAGCTAAGCCGGTCGGGCACGTCACCTCCCTCGGTGCAGGTTACGCCGCTGCTACTCGGCGCCGTCGGTCTGCGTGACCTTACGCAACCCGCGCGGGGTGTCCGGGTCGATGCCCGTGGTCACGGCGACCGCCTCGGTGAGTAGCTGACCCGGCACCACCAGGCCGATCGGCGCGAGGAACTCCGGCAGCTGCGGGCCGGCGACGCTCGCGTCGCACGCGGCGGCCAGGCCGGCGTCACCGCCGAGCAGCAGCGTGGCCGAGTCGAGCTCCCTGGCCCGCCTCGCCAGGGTGACCAGGCCGGGCAGCACTGGCCCGTCCGCCGGTGCGACGAGCAGCACCGGGGTGTCCCCGTCGAGCACGGCGATCGGCCCGTGCAGCAGGTCCGCGTACGACAGGCCCTCCGCGGTGCGGTAGCTGGTCTCCTTGAACTTCAGCGCGACCTCGAGCGCGGTGGAGTACGCGTAGCCGCGGCCGGAGACCACGAGGCCGTCGACCGCGGCGAGCCGCGCGACCATCTCGGCGAAGTCGCCGCGCGGCTGCAGCATGGCCTCGACCGCGTCCGGCACCTCGTGCAGGGCGGCGCGGAAACCCTGGTCGTCACCGCACAGCGCCAGGCCGAGCACCGCGAGCGCCGCGAGCTGGGTGGTGTAGGTCTTCGTCGCCGGCACCGCCTGCTCCACGCCCGCCTGGGTGCACAGCGTCACCTCCGCCGCCTCGGCCAGCGGCGACTCGGCGTCGTTGGTCACCGCGACCGTACGGGCACCGCAGTCGGCCGCCCACGCCATCGTCTGCACGATCTCCTCGGTGCGTCCGGACTGCGACAGCGCGACGGCCAGCACCCCGGAGAGGTCGAGCCGGCTGCGGTACGTCGTCGCCACCGACGGCGAGCTCAGCGTCGCCAGCCGGCCGGCCGCCACCTCGCACAGGTAGCTGCCGTAGACCGCAGCGTTGTCCGAGGAACCACGCGCGACGAACAGCACCTGCCTGGTCTGCTCGCCGAGCCGGCACAACGCCGGCAGCTCGGGCAGCACCGCGTCGAGCGTGCGGCGCAGCGCCTCCGGCTGCTGCTCGATCTCCCGCTTCATCAACGTCTTGGCGCCCGGTCGTGCGCTCATCGAGGCCACGCGACCGCCTCCTCGCTTACTCCGGCGGGTGCCGCGGCGGCGTCCGTGCATGCTGTGGTGGTGTCGCGGCCCCCGCCTCCGGTGCGCTCGTCGGCTCCTTCGCTCATCGTCTGCTCCCTCCGGCCGCCGCGACGGCGGGTCGGTCGCCCGTCGCAGCCGCCAACCTACTGGCCAGCCCGCGCAGGGCGGCGCGCGCGGGTGAGCGCGGCGCGACCTCCGCCAGCGTGCGGCCGCGAGCCATCGCCTTGTCGTACGCCGCCCGGTCGTCGGGCACGACCGCCGCAGGGGTGACGCCGGCGTACCGCTGCAACGCCGCGGCGACCTGCTTCTCCGGCTTGGCGCCGACCGGGCCGGGCCGCACCTTCGTCGCGACCACCTGCACGCGTGCGGCGGGCACCAGCTCGGTCAGCTCCGCGTAGCCGCGGACGAACCGCTGCACCCCGAGCGCGTCGGCGGCGCAGACCGCCAGCACGTCGTCGGCCGCCGCCAGCGCGGACAGCGTGGCCGCGTTGCGGCGCGGCGCCACGGTGTCGTAGCTCAGCTCCTCGTCCTCCTCCAGGCAGAAGCCGCAGTCGACGACCGTCACCGGCATGGTCGTACGGGCCAGCTCCCAGATCCGGTCCAGCGCCGCGGCGCCGAGCTCGGGCCAGCGGTCCGGCCGGGTGAGGCCGGTGAGCACGTTCAGCCCCTTGCCGACCTGGCGCGCGCAACTGCGCAGGCTCGCGACGTCGAGCGAGCCGGCGTTCGCGTGCCGTACGGCGGCGGCCAGCCCGGGCGCCTCGTCGAGCAGACCGAGCGCCTGCGCGACCGACCCGCCGTAGGTGTCCGCGTCGACGAGCAACGTGTCGACGCGCTGGTCGGCCAGCTCCGCGGCCACCCCGGTCGCCACCGAGCTGCGTCCCGGCGCTCCCGTCGGCCCCCACACGGCGATCACCCGGCCGTCGACCGGCTCCGCGCTCGCCGCGGGTTCGTCGTCGGTCGAACGCTCCGCCCGGTTGAGCCAGCCGGCGCTGCCGTCGTGGCCGGTGGACATCGCCTGCCGCACCGCCGCGTGCACGGCGGCGGCGTCGGCGTCCACGGTGGTGACCACCGTGAGGCCGAGCTGCCGCAGCTGCCGTTCGGCCGCCTCGTCCCCTGCGGCCACCACGCCGACAACGGCCACGCCCACCCCGGCCAGCCGGCCGAGCACGTCGCGGTCCAGGCGGCGCAGCCCGGCGGACACCAGTGCCGCCCGCGCCAGGCCCGCCTGCGCGGTGGCGGCGAGGTCGGCGACGTCCACGCAGCGGCGCACCACCTGCAGCGAACCGTCACCGCGGCCGAGCGTGGCCACCAGCTCTGACTCCGCGCGGGCGTCCGCGATCGCCGTGACGACGGGGATGCTCACGGGTTGTCTCCCGCCTTGCCGCCGAGCGGCAGCAGCACCAGGTCGACCTCGCCCTGATGCACCGCGGTGAGCAACCCGCTCACCTCGTCCGGTGGCACGGACAGCACGACACCCACGTCGGACGCCGCCGAACCCAGCCGGTTGCGCGCGTCGCCCGGGTTCACGACGACGGCACCGGAGACCGCCAGGTCGGACGGTTGCGGTTCCTCGGCCGCCTCGCTCTCCGGGGTGACGTAGACGTCTACCCGTCGGCCCGCCGCCAACCCTGCGGGCAGGCGGCCCCGGTTCACCGGCACCGTGACCTGCCGCCGCGACGCCGCCTTGCTCGGCTTGCGCACGGCGGCCGACGGCATCAGCTCACCGGCACCGACCGCCCTCGTCAGCACGTAGCCGACCGGGGTGGTGGAGGCGGCGAGGTACTTGTCGGTGACGTCGAGCAGCCGCACCTGGCGCTTGACCAGGTCGTCCGCCGCCAGCACGCTGCCCTCGTCCATCGAGCGCGCGGCCGCCCAGACCGCCGTCGTGCGGTCCGCCGTGGCGAACAGCCGCGCGCCGACCGCCACCGACGCGAGGACGAGCAGCAGGCCGATGAGCAACCGGGCGTCGCGCCAGCGCGGCCCGCGCACCCGGCTCGCCGCCGGCACCGGCGCACCGGGTGCGCCCGACGGTGACTCGCTCGTGCGCAACGTCTCGACGCCCATGCCCCCGCCTTTCCTCGCGATCCTCTCGGCGCGCCCCTGACTACCACACTTTCCGCCGGACGAGCAGTGGGCGCTCCACAACCGGTCACCACGCCTAGTGCGAGTTATCCCCAGATGTGCCCTGGCGTACCGTCTCGGCGGCACGGCGTGTGTCAGACTTCGGCTATGCCACCGCGGTTTCTCCGGTTATCCGACGTCGCCGACGAGCTGAACATTTCGGCGTCGCAGGCGTACGCGCTGGTACGTAACGGAGAGCTCCCCGCCATCAAGGTCGGCGGCCGCGGTCAGTGGCGGGTCGAGGCGAAGGCGCTGGAGGACTACATCCAGCAGAAGTACAACGAGACCCAGAAGTTCATCCGCGCGCACCCGTTCACGGGTGACGAGGAACAGCCCGACTAGACCCGGTCGAGCACCACGACGGGGATGTCCCTGTCGGTCTTCGCCTGGTAGTCGTCGTACCGCGGCCAGTGCCCGGCCATGGTCGGCCACAGCCGCGCCTTCTCCGCCGCGTCCGCCGTACGGGCCCGCGGGCGGCGGCGCAACGCGACCGAGAGCCGGTACCGCCGGCCGTTCGCCGCACGCGGCCTCGGAGCGGATGTGCTGTGCGCGGCGGTTGCCGCGCGCAGTGTGGGGAGCATGCGGAAGGCGTGCGACGTGCCGCGAGACGGGACCGGAAGCGGGTGCCGCCGGCCGGCCGTGCGCCCGGCGCGGCGCGCGGGCTCAGCACGGCCAGCATGCGGGTGGCCAAGAGGGTGCGCGGGCGGAGCGGCACCTGGACCGCAAAGCCGCCGGCACGCCCGCTTGTTGCGGTCGAGGACGGCGACCCCGCCCGCCGCACAGCCTTGGCGTAGCTGGGGACGGGAGCGCAGCAGCCGGAGCGGTTGGGGACGGGAGCGCAGCAGCCGGAGCGGCAGCTGGCCCGCGGCCGAGCGCCGGAGCGGGCACCGTGCGAGAACCTCGGCCAGCTCTGCGGCGAGCGCGGGAGCGCGCACCATGCCCGTGCGCGGGTCCGCGTGGTTTGCGGGCCGCCTTTGGGGCGGCTGGGCGCGCCTGGCTACTTACGAGCCCGCCACTGGGCGCGTGGGAGCACAGCAGCGGGAGCGGCCGCTGGCCCCGCGGCCGGACTCACGGCACAGGCCCAGTGCCTGGATCGGCGTGCGGAACCACAACCGCGTGGAACGACCGGCGCACGGGACGAACAGCGCGCAGCATCACACGGTGCGCCAGACGCGGCACTACGGCACCTCACTGCGAAACGACAACCGCGCGGGACGAACAACGCGCAACGTCACTCGGTGTGCCGGGTGCGCGGGTACTGCCGCACCTGGCTGACGCTCCGCACGCGCCTCCGCCGGGGTACGTACGTCACCGGCCGGCACCCGGGTAGCTAGCTGCGGTTCTTCGGGTCGCCGTGGCAGCGCTTGAACTTGCGGCCGGAGCCGCACGGGCAGGGTGCGTTGCGGGAGGTGCCGGCGTACGGGTCGTCGGCGTTGTCGGACGTGGTGGCTACGGCTTCGCCGCTGCTGTCGCCGTCCAGGGTGGGCTTGGTGTACGACAGCGCCTCCGGGCGCTTCACCTTGCCGAGGCCCTTGCCGCGCATCCTCGGGCGCTCGTCGTCCTCGTCCTCCGCGGCGTCCTCGGCGTCGACGCCCGCGCCAGCGTCCAGGACGTCCGCCGCGGCCACCGGCTGCCCGCTCGCGTCGACGAACTCGATCTCGGTGTTGAAGATCCGACCGACGGTCTCCTCCTTGATCGCGTTCATCATCTGCTCGAAGAGGTCGAACCCCTCGCGCTGGAACTCGATCAACGGGTCGCGCTGCGCCATCGCGCGCATGCCGATGCCCTCTTTGAGGTAGTCCATCTCGTAGAGGTGTTCCCGCCATTTGGTGTCGAACACCTCGAGCAGAACCGCGCGCTCCAGGTTGCGCATGTTCTTCTCGCCGAGCTCCTCCTCGCGCGTCTCGTACGCCTCGTGCACGTCCTCCTTGACGCGCTCGCCGATCAGCTCAGGCGCGAGGCCCTCGCGGCCGTCGGCCTCGTCCTCGAGGTCCTCGATGGTGATGGAGATCGGGTAGAGCGTCTTGAGCGCCTTCCACAGCTTCTCCAGGTCCCAGTCCTCGGGCAGGTTGGACTCGGTCTCGCCGGCGATGTAGCCGTCGATGACGTCGTCGATCATGCCGTCGATCTGGTCGGAGAGGTCGGCGCCCTCGAGCACCTTCCGGCGCTCCTCGTAGACGACCTCGCGCTGCCGGTTCATCACGTCGTCGTACTTGAGGACGTTCTTGCGGATCTCGGAGTTCTGCTGCTCGACCTTGCCCTGCGCGGACTCGATCGACTTGGTCACCATCTTCGACTCGATCGGCACGTCGTCGGGGATGTTGAACCTGGTCATCACGGTGTCGACGGCGGCGGCGTTGAAGCGCCGCATCAGCTCGTCCTCCAGCGACAGGTAGAAGCGCGACTCGCCGGGGTCACCCTGCCGGCCGGAGCGGCCGCGCAGCTGGTTGTCGATCCGGCGCGACTCGTGCCGCTCGGAGCCGAGGACGTACAGGCCGCCGAGCTCGACGACCTCCTCCTGCTCCTCCTTGAGCTTCCCCTTCCACTTCTCCAGCGTCTCCGGGTACGCCTCCTCGTACTCCTCCGGCGTCTCCAGCGGGGACAGGCCCTGCTTGTGCAGCTCCAGGTCGGCCTCGAACTCCGGGCTGCCGCCGAGCATGATGTCGGTACCGCGACCGGCCATGTTCGTCGCGACGGTCACCGCGCCCTTGCGACCGGCCTTCGCGACGATCGCCGCTTCCTTCTCGTGGTACTTCGCGTTCAGCACCTCGTGCGCGATGCCGCGCCGCTTCAGCAGCCGGGCGAGGTACTCGGACTTCTCTACGCTCGTGGTGCCGACCAGGACCGGCTGCCCGGCCTCGTAGCGCTCCTCGATGTCGTCGGCGATCGCGTCGAACTTCGCTTCCTCGATCTTGTAGACGACGTCGCGCTGGTCCTCGCGGATCATCGGCTTGTTCGTCGGGATCGGTACCACGCCGAGCTTGTACGTCTTCAGGAACTCGTTCGCCTCGGTCATGGCCGTACCGGTCATGCCGGACAGCTTGTCGTACATCCGGAAGTAGTTCTGCAGCGTGATCGTGGCCAGCGTCTGGTTCTCCTGCTGGATGTCGACGCCTTCCTTGGCCTCGATCGCCTGGTGCAGGCCCTCGTTGTAGCGCCTGCCGTACAGGATGCGGCCGGTGAACTCGTCGACGATACGTACCTCGCCGTCGGCGATCACGTACTCCTTGTCCTTGCGGTACAGCTCCTTCGCGCGGATCGCGTTGTTGAGGAAGCTGACCAGCATGGAGTTACCGGCGTCGTAGAGGTTGTCGATGCCGAGGTAGTCCTCGACCTTCTCCACGCCGGACTCGAGGACGCCGACGCTCTGCTTCTTCTCGTCCACCTCGTAGTCCTGGTCGCGGCGCAGCCGGGGCGCGATCTTCGCGAACTCGCCGTACCACTTGGTGGTCGAGCTGGCCGCGCCGCTGATGATCAACGGGGTGCGCGCCTCGTCGATGAGGATGGAGTCGACCTCGTCCACGATGGCGAAGCTGTGGCCGCGCTGCACCAGCTCGTCGAGCGAGCCGGCCATGTTGTCGCGCAGGTAGTCGAAGCCGAACTCGCTGTTCGTGCCGTACGTGATGTCGGCCTGGTACGCCTGCTTCCGCCGCGCGGGGTTCATCTCGGGCAGCACCACGTCGACCTCGAGGCCGAGGAACTGGTGCACCCGGCCCATCCACTCGGCGTCGCGCTTGGCCAGGTAGTCGTTGACCGTGACGATGTGCACGCCGTTGCCGGTGATCGCGTTCAGGTACGCCGGCAGGGTGGAGACCAGGGTCTTGCCCTCACCGGTCTTCATCTCAGCGACGTTGCCCAGGTGCAGCGCGCCACCGCCCATCAGCTGGACGCGATAGTGCCGCTGCTCCAGGGTGCGGCTGGCGGCCTCGCGCACGACGGCGAACGCCTCCCTGATCAGGGCGCCGTCGAGGTCGATGTCCTCGCCGTCGGCGTACCGCTCCTTGAACTTGTCGGTCTCCTCGCGCAGCTCGGCGTCCGACATCTCCTCGTAGTCGGACTCGATCGAGAGCACGTCGTCGGCGAGCTTGCGTAGCCGCTTAACCTGCCTGCCCTCGCCGACGCGAAGGATCTTGTCGATCAGTACCGGCACTGGTGCATGCTCCTCAGCTGGCGCGCGGAAGTGACCGGGGAGCTGGGACGGCCAGGAGTACCCACGTCGTCGTTCCCCTCGTCCGACCATGGTAAAGGTCGCTATGTTCCATCAGACCACGCCGCGGCGGACGGTGGATACCGCGGTCGGGTTCCGATGTTGCGCAGGCCACACTCCCAGGGGTACCGAGCGCGCGCGGGAGCGACACGGCATACTGACCTCGGTGACGGTTTCGACCGTTCTCCTGGCGAGCCAACAACCGAGCATCGGGTGGAGCTGAGATGGCTGAAGGCGGGCACAATCGCGGCCGCGCGGTGTCGTGGCTGGCCGTCGTCATCATCATCGGCGGGTTCACGCTCGGCGGCCTGGCCCTCATCCTGGGCACCTGGTGGCTGTTCTGGGTGTCGTTCGGCATCGTCGCGGTGGGCGGCATCCTGGCGGTGGCGATCGACATCTTCGCCGACGTCCAGCTCGACCCGCTGCACCAGGCGGACGCGGACCCGCACGTGAGCCCGATCAAGCACGAGGTCACCAGGTCCGCGGACACCAGTGCCGAGCTCACGCCGAAGATCCCGGGGGACGCCCCCGAGGTCGACGCCTCCCAGCCGATCGAGGACGCCGGGGAGCCGGCGGGCCGCGACAGCGGCGCCACCACCGCGTAGCTGGAGCACTGTCGGCGGCGGATCGTACGCTCGGCGGCGTGACCTCCGCCCCAGCCGCCCGCCCCACGACCAGTCTCGACATCGCGGACGCCCGCCGGCTGGCCATCCGCGCCCAGGGTCTGTACGGCCCGCGACAGCCCGGTGGCACGGCGGCCGTGCTGGCCAGGCTCGGCGCCGTCCAGCTGGACACCATCTCGGTGCTCGCCCGCTCGCACGAGCTGGTGCCGTACGCCCGGCTCGGCGCCGTCGGCCGGCGCCGGGTGGAGCGCGCGTACTGGTCCAGGCCGCCGCGCACCTTCGAGTACTGGTCGCACGCCGCGTGCATCCTGCCGCTGACCGAGTGGCCGTACTACGCGTTCCGCCGCCGCGCCAGGAAGCGCCGCGGACACCGCTGGCACCACGTGCCGAAGAAGACGCTCACCGAGGTGCGGGCCCGGCTGCGCGCCGAAGGGCCGCTGACCACCACCGACCTCGGCGGCGCCAAGAACGGCGGGCCGTGGTGGGACTGGTCGGACGTGAAGATCGCCATCGAGTGGCTGCTCGACATCGGTGAGGCGGTCTGCGTGGAGCGCCGCGGCTGGCGGCGGGTGTACGACCTCGCCGAGCACACCGTGCCCGGCGAGCTGTACCGCGACGAACCGGACGACGTGTGCCTGACCAGGCTGGTCGCGCAGGCCGGGCAGGCGATGGGGGTCGCCACCCGAGGCGACCTGGCCGACTACGTGCGGATCAGGAACGACCAGGTCGACCAGGTGATCGAGGGCACCGGCCTGGTGCCCGTCGAGGTCGAGGGCTGGCGCGGGCCGAGCTGGGCGGACCCGGCGGCGCTCGCCGAGCCGGTCACCGGCCGGTGCCGCACCACGCTGCTGTCCCCGTTCGACTCGCTGATCTGGCACCGCGACCGCACCGAGCGGCTGTTCGGTTTCACGCACCGGCTGGAGGCGTACGTACCGCAGCCGAAGCGCGTCCACGGGTACTTCGCGATGCCGCTGCTCAGCGGCGGACAGCTGGTGGGCAGGGTCGACCCGGCCAGGGACGGCAGCGCCCTAATGGCGCAGCAGGTCTCGCTCGAGCGCGCGGCGGCGGTCCGTCCGGCGGCAACCGCGCTGCGCGAGGCGGCCCGCTGGGTGGGCTGCGACGATGTCCAGGTGCGTCGGGTGCTGCCGGAGCGGCTGGCGGACCCGCTGCGGGAGGCGCTGGCATGAGGTTCACCGTGCTCGGCGGCGCGGGCGCGTGGCCGTCCGCGGACCAGCCGTGCAGCGGCTACCTACTCGAGCACGACGGCTACCACCTGCTGATCGACCCCGGCTACGCGCAATACCGTTCAGTTAGCGTTGGACGGTGTAGTTTGGTGATATGCCTCGTGCTGGGTGGAAGAAGCCGTCCTCGGATCGTCGGTTGTCGGACCTGGTCTCGGTCGGGGTGCTCACGCGGGTGTTCCCGCCGGGGCTGGT
>WHTA01000054.1 GCA_009379825.1 Streptosporangiales bacterium | reverse complement strand
GCCGGCGTGGGTCGTGTGCTGCCCCGGTCTGCGGAAGTGGGGGTCGTGCGTTGACCCGATTGTGCGGGCGTGGGTCGTGTGCTGCCCCGGTCTGCGGAAGTGGGGGTCGTGCGTTGACCCGATTGTGCGGGCGTGGGTCGTGTGCTGCCCCGGTCTGCGGAAGTGGGGGTCGACACGTTGACCCGATTGTGCGGGCGTGGGTCGTGTGTGTCCTGCCCCGGTCTGCGGAAGTGGGGTCGTGCGTTGACCCGATTGTGCGGGCGTGGGGCCTCGCACTGACCCGGCCCGCCGAAGTGGGCGCCCGTGGGCTGACCCGGCCCCGCCGGTGTGGGACCCCGCCCCGGCAGTGGTGTCCGAGGGCGAGCACCGCGGAGGCAGTGGGTCGACCGTGCCCGCCTGGTGGATCGGTGCGGCGTGGGCCGCCCTCGACCGGCTGGATGCGAGGGCAGCCCGCGGGGAGGTGCGCGAGGCGCTCGGCCTATCCCGGGCGGCGCGATGGTGGTGTGCGCGGTGGTGGGCTGTCCCGGTCCGGGCGGTGCGTGGGGGCGGAGTGTGGCGGTGCCTAGCGGCGGTGGGCTGCCCCGGCTGCCCGACTGGTGCGAGCGCGGTGCGGGCGGTGATCGGCTGCCCCGGGCGGGGCGGTGCGCGAGGGGTGGTCACGGAGGCGGAGCGCTAGGGCGGATCTTAGGTGCGCGGCGCCGGGGGTGGCCCGGATGGCTCTAGTCAGGAGGGAAGGGGCGAACCTTAGGGCCCTCGGTGTGGCTGTTGCGAGGCGCGCGGCGCGGTGTTACTTAGACAAGACCGAATCTTGTCGCATGCGTGACCGGCGTCAGGGTAGTTATGGGAGTACCGAGGCGGGAGTCGGCGGATCCGTTCTGCCGGGCCGGCCTCATCCGGTTGCGCCTCGGGAGGGGCGACAAGTGACGGGGAATCTACATGACGCTAGCTAAGCCTGCCAGTGCACCCTACCCGCGACCGCAGCGGCGCGACCACAGCGTCGGTCGGGTGCTCTCACGTACTGCCGGTTTGTTCGTCAGCATTGCAGGTCTGGTGGGCCTGGTCGCTGTCATCGTGCTGATCGCGCTCGGCGTGTTGGCCGGCACCGTGGCCCTGGCCGTCGCCGCGTTCCTCTGACCCGTCCGGGGTCACTCGAGTGCGGCGACGATGCGCTCGGTGGTGATCGGGAGGTCGCGCACCCGTACGTCGAGCGCGGTCGTGACGGCGTTGCCGATCGCTGCCGCCGTCGGGCCCTGCGCTGCCTCGCCGGCGCCCAGTGACGGCTCGTCGGGACGCGACACGATGTGTACGTCCACCCGTGGCGCCTCGCGGAAGCCGAGAATCGGGTAGCTCTCCCAGTCGTCGCTGATCACTCGCAGGCGGTCGAACCGCACCCGCTCCTTCAGCGTCCAGCTCGCCGCCTGGATGGCGCCGCCGGACAGCTGGTTGCGTACGCCGTCCGGGTTGACGACCTGACCGACGTCCACCGCCACGGTCAGCCGGCGTACCCGCACCTCGTGCACCGCCTCGACCTCCGCGACGACCGCGCAGTACGCGCCCGCGTTCTTGTACCTGGCGAGGCCGATGCCGTAGCCGACCGAGTCGGCGGGCTGCCGGTCGGCCCAGCCGGCGCGCGCGGCGGCCTCCTCGAGCACGGCGCGCCCACGCGGGTCGGTGAGGTGGGCCAGCCGGAACTCCAGCGGGTCGCGGCCGGCAAGCGCAGCCAGCTCGTCGACGAACGACTCGGTGGCGAACACGTTCGCAAACGCGCCGAGCGACCGCAGCGCCGACGACCGCAGCGCCATGTCCAGCTTCCGGTGCACGCGCACCTGCCGGCGCGGGATCGCGTACAGCGGGACGGCGTTGCGCCCGCCGCCCCCACCGCGGCTCGGCGCCGGGTCGTCGGCGGGCGCCAGCGGGCTCGGCCGCTCCAGGTGGGTGGCCGCGAGCAGGCCGGGGCTGTCCGGCGAGTATCCCGGCCGCGAGGTGTGGCCCTGGCTCCACACGTCGTACGTCCAGCTGGCCAGGTTCCCGTCGGCGTCCAGCGCACCCTCGACGTCGATGCTCATCGCCGAGCCGAACGGCGCCCAGGTGAGCTCGTCGCGGCGGCTCCACCGCACCCGCACCGGCCGACCGGGCACGGCCCGCGCCAGCAGCACGGCGTCGAACGCGACGTCGTCGGCGGGGTTGTGCCCGTAGCACCCGGCACCCACCACGTGGTGCACCGTCACCGAGGTGCTGTCGATCCCCAACGCCATCGCGACCGCGGTCGGGAACCGGTGTACGCCCTGGCTGTGCGTCCACACGGTGAGCTGGTCGCCGTCCCACCTGGCCAGCGCGCAGCTCGGTGCCATCGACGCGTGCGCGAGGAACGGCCTGCTGTACGACGCCGTGTGCCGTTGCGCTACGCCGGTCGCCTCGTCCGGCTCGGCCTCGTCCAGCACGGTGGTGTCCGTCGGCCCGCTGCGCAGGTAGCTCGCCAGGTCGTCCTCGTCGGGCAGACTCTCCTCTTCCTTCCAGTTCGCCGCCTCGCGTACGGCGTCGGCGGCGCGCTCGGCGGTGTCCTCGGTGGTCGCGACGACGCCGAGGAAGCTGCCGTCGCGGACGACGGCGAGCACCCCGTCGAGCTGTTCGGCGGCGCGCGGGTCGACGTCGGCGAGGATGGCCGCGGGCGACGGCGGTCGCACCACGCGGCCGTGCAGCTGGCCGTCGAGCACGAGGTCGTGGATGAAGCACGGCCTACCGGTGACCTTGTCCGGCAGGTCGAGCCGCGGCACGTCGGTGCCGACGACGCGCAGCTCCCGCGTGGCGCGCGGTAAAGCGGCGCCTTCGGCGTCCCGGTCGAGGTCGACGCGGGCGGCGAGGTCCCCGTACGAGACGGCGCCGGCTGCGTCGCTGGTCGAGCCGGCGCCAGTTGCGTCACTGGCCGAGACCGCCCCGCCGACGGCGCTGAACGTGCCGTCGCGCACGGCCACCGCGTCGGCGGCCACGCCGAGCTCCGCCGCGGCCGCGGCGGTGAACAGCGCCCGGACCTCAGCGCACGCTTGGCGCAGTGCGCTACCGGAGAACTGCACCGACAGGCTGCCGGCGGTAATGCCCTCGTCCGGGCTGACCGCGGTGCTGGTGGGCAGCATCAGGATCCGGTCGACGGCGACGTCGAGCTCGTCCGCGGCGATCTGCGCCAGCGCCGTGGCGATGCCCTGGCCGAGCTCGACCTTGCCGACCCGTACGACGATCGTCCCGTCCGGCTGCACGGTCAGCCAGCACGACAGCCGCGGGTTGTCGGCGAGGCTCTTCGGCAGCTGCGCCCGCTGTGCGGTGGTCATCGGCTGGCCCGTACGACGGCGCGGACCACCCGGTCGTGCACGCCGCAGCGACAGAGGTTGCGATCGAGTGCAGCGGCCACCTGGTCCTCGTCCGGCGTGGGGTTCTCAGCGAGCAGGGCGGCGGCGCTGACCAGGATCCCCGACGTGCAGTACCCGCACTGCGCGGCCTGCTCGTCGAGGAACGCCTGCTGTACGGGGTGCAGCGCGTCTTCGGTGCCGAGCCCTTCCACGGTGGTGACCTCGCCGCCGGCCGCGGACCACATGGGGGTGTCGCACGACGACACCGGCTTCCCCTTCAGCAGCACGAAGCACGCACCGCACATGCCCAGCCCGCAGCCGTAGCGGCTGCCCATCAGGCCGAGCTCGTTGCGTAGCACGGACAGCAACGACGTGTCGGGATCGGCGGTGATCTGGTGCTCGACACCGTTGACGGTGAGCGTGAACGTCTCCTGCATGAGTCACCCTTCGAGCCGCTGGATGCTGGCCAGAGACGGCGCCAATCGATTGCGTCAGCCTCGCCGACCGGCGTAGGCGCGTCAAGGTGACCGTCTCACGAGCTGACCCTGCGCTGCGTCCTCGCAGCCGCGAAGCGCGAGGACGCGGGTTCCGTGTGCGCGAGGAACGCGGCGAGTCGACCGGCGAGCTCGTCGGCAGGGGCGTGGTGGACGTGGAGTGTGCGGTGCAGCGGCGGGTCGAGCGGCAACAGCGCGACGCCGGCCGGCGTTGCGGCGACGGACAGCGCGGGCAGGATCCCTGCGGTGATGCCGGCCCGCACCATCGCGAGGACGGTCTCGACGTCGCGCACCAGGTGCGCCGGCTGCCAGCTCAGGCCGTGCGCGGCGAACCCGGCCGCGAGGTTCGGTCCGCAGGTGCCGCCTGGGTCGGCGACGCCCGCGGCGAGCAGGTCGGCGAGCGGCACCGGGGCCAGCTGGGCGAGCGGGTGCCTGCCGGGCAGGGCGGCGAGGAAGTCGTCGGTGATCTCGGTGCGCGCGTAGTGGTCGCCGCTGTCGATCGGTGTGCTGGTGACGGCCAGGTCGATCGTTGCGTCCGCGAGCCATCCGGCGAGCTCGTCGTCGTCGCCCTGGACGGTCAGCACGTCGCTGGCCGGCCAGTCTTCGGCGAGCCTGGTCACGGCAGCCGGCACCAGGTGGGAGCTGGCGCTGGCGCCGGCGCCGATGCGTAGCCGCTGCGCCGGCTCCGGCCGGGAGAGGGCCTCGATCGCCCGTACCTGGTCGAGTGCGGCGCGGGCGTGCTCGGCGACCTGGCGGCCGCGGGCGGTCAGCCGTGCGCCGCCGATGCCGCGCGTCAACAGCGGGACGCCGAGGTGCCGTTCCAGCGTCGCGACGGCGCGACTGGCCGCCGACTGGGTGATGCCGAGCGCCACTGCGGCGGCGGTGAAGCTGCCGCGTTCTGCGACCGCGAGCAGCACCTCGAGCTGGTTGACCGTCACGCCTATCACGTCGGTCATGATCTCACTGCATGTCGCCATGACGAACAGTCGTTGGACTCATCGGTCCTGCTCGGCTGGGCGAGTGGCGATCGGGCGGGTGCGGCCACGGGTGCTCGGTGCGCTCGCGCTGCTCTGGGTGTGCTGGGGTTCGTCGCTGCCGGCCATGCGGGTGCTGGTGGCGACGCTGCCGCCGTTGCTTGTGACCGGCGGCATCTTCTTCGGCGCGGGCGTGCTGCTGCTGGCCGGGCGGCCGGCCGCGGTCCGTGAGCTGAGCGGCAGGCGGGTACTGACCGCGTCCGGCATCGGTGGGTGCCTACTGGGCGCGCAGGGGTTGGTCGCGGTGGCGGAGCAGCACGTGTACGCGGGTACGGCGGCGCTGACGGTCGCGGCGGTGCCGCTGTGGGTGGCGGTGCTACGTGCCGGGCTCGGTGACCGGCCGACCCGCGCCGGTGTGGTCCGGGTGCTGGTCGGCTTCGCCGGTGTCGCGGTCGTGGCGTTCGGGGGCGCCGGGTCGTTCGGCTGGTCGCCGTGGACGTTGCTGGTGCTCGCGGCGGCGGTCGGCTGGGCCGCGGGTACGGTCTGGGCCGCCCGGGCGACCGACCTGCCCGCGCCGTACACGACGACCGTGGTGCAGCTGCTCGCCGGTGGCCTCGCGTTGCTCGCCGCGGGTGTCGTCGCGGGCGAGACGGGGGAACTGGACAGTGCCGCGGTCGCGCCGGCGTCCTGGGTCGCGGCGGGTTACCTGCTGCTCGTCGACTCGCTGGCCGGGTTCTGGCTGTACAGCTGGCTGCTACGTGCTGCGCCGGTGGGCCTGGTCAGCACCTACGCGTACGCCGTACCCGTCGTCGCGTACACGGTCGGCGTGCTGGTGTTGGACGAGCCGTTCGAACCGGTGCTGCTCGCAGGCGCCGCGGCCGTGGTGGTCAGCGTTGGTGCGGAGACCCGCGCCGCCGGCCGAGTGGGTGGCTGAGGTAGGCGTTAGGGGACTGTTACTGCCGGTTCACGACCTGGAGTGGGCGGACCGCCGCCGGCTGCTGCTGCTGGCCAGCGGGAGCGGCGTTCTGGGGAGCGTCGCCGAAGTTGGCTTCGTCCTCGATACCGCCGTCGAGACGCCGTACGACGACGTGGCTCGGCGCATTGCGGCTGGCCTGGAAGACCGCCTCGTCGACCGCGACCTGCTTGGTCTGGACCGCGACGAATTCCTGGCCGTCACGTTTGATCTGCCATTCGGTCCCCGTCGGGACCACCTCGAACTCGCTACGTGCTGGTGCCATGATGTCCCCTCCGTTGAGGCCGGTCTGCCACCCGTTGCATGCCTACCTCTTCCGCAGCGTAGCGGGAACGGCAACTCGACGGAGGTCGAAGCGTGCGGAGAGCTATGTCACCTGCACGCAGACAGCGGTCAGCAGCCGACAAAGCCTGCATATCGCCTCGGCTTCCGGGAAATGTTGACCTGATCTTGAATCGAACATATGTTCGAGATATGGGTTGGCGGCCGGGTGACCAACTCCCGGACTGGTGGGAGCTGCCGACGGCCTGCCCGGCCGGGCACCCGTGGGGACCCGGCCGACAGACGACGTCGTGGAACCTCGGTCGGTTCGCCACCCGGTGCCACCCGCCGGAGCCGGGCGCGACGTGCCCCTGGGAGTGGTGGGTCGAAGGCGAGCGCACCGGCGGCGAGTGGACCCGCGTCGAGATGCCGGGCCGGTGGCACCCCCACACCGGCCGGCTAGCCCCCACGGGGGATGCCGAGGTGCTGGTCACCGGCCAGTGGCGGCGCGGCATCGTGGTCGCCTGGCGACCGGTACCAGGCAACGGCTGGGAAGCCGAGACCCGCGTAGACCTGGGCACCGGCGACTTCGCAGTGACCCTGCACGTAAAACCCGACCGCGTGCGCCGCCGCACAGCCCACCGACGGTGATCGGTGCGGCGCGCGCTAACCCGTCTCCGAGTCGCGGATGATGCTCAGGGCCACCAGGGCGACGTGCAGTGACAGCCTGGTGTCTACGGTGCTCGGGTCGACGCCGAGGATGCGCCGGACGCGGTTCAGCCGCTCGTAGAACGCGGGCCTGGACAGGTGCGCCGCCTGGGCCGCCGCCGACTTGTTGCAGCCGGCGCGCAGGTAGCACTCCAGCGTCGACACCAGCTCGGTGCCGTGCCGCGCGTCGTGCGCCAGGAGCGGCCCGAGGGCCTGCTCCACGTACGTCTGCAGTCGGGGGTCGCCGCGCATCAGGAACAGGGAGCCGCGCAGCCCCACGTCGGGGAGCCGGAAGTACGGTGCCCTGCCCCGGTAGCCGACGGCGGCGTCCGCGGCCTGCTGCGCCTCGCTCAGTGTGTGTCTCGCCCCGCTGACCGACGTGACCGCGGAGCCTACGCCCATCATGACGTGGTCGGCCCATTCCTGGCCGCGCAGTGTCGTGGCCAGCTGGTCGAGCACCGGGCCGTCGGGTTCGGTCGGCTCCAGCGCGAGCAAGCCCGCGACCGTGCGTTCGTCGACGGTGCTCACCAGCGCCTTGACCCCCTGCCGCCGCAACGTGCTCTGCACCGCGTGGGCAAGGTCGCGCAGCTGGTCCTGCGACCGTGGTTCGAGTACGGCCGAGGTGTTCAGCCGCAGCATGATCCCCACCAGGATGCGCCGTTCGAGCGGTACGCCGACCGCGCGCACGCAACGCCAGCTCGCTCACCGGGAGCGCGTGCGTCAGCACGCTGGTCAGCAGCGTGCGATGCGTCTGTCGTTCCAGGCCCTCCGCCTTCTTGTTGATCGCGTAGTTGAGCGCTTGCCGAGGACCTCGCCGTGGCAGTGCTGGACGAGCTGGAGACCCGTACCGGAGAACCGCGGCTCACCGTCGCCTACTGACGTGACCTGCTACTCGCCGGGGGCGAGGACGCGGGCGAGCAGGCGGGCGGTGTCCGCGACCACGCGGTCGTCCGCGGTGGCGCCGTTGATCTCCTTCGTGGACATCACGGCGAGGACGAGCGTCGTGCCCTTCGGCGTCCAGACGATGCCGACGTCGTTGACGGTGCCGTAGCCGCCGGTGCCGGTCTTGTCGCCGATCACCCAGTCGTCCGGCAGGCCGGCGTGGAACCGCGGCTCGCTCGTGGTGTTCACCTTCAGCCAGGACGTCAGCTGGTCGCGGTGGGCGGGCCGCAGTACGTCGCCGAGGACGAGCCGCGCGTAGGAACGCCCGATCGCCGCCGGTGTGGTCGTGTCGCGCGGGTCGCCTGGCTTTGCAGAGCTCATGTCCGGCTCGCGCCGGTCCAACCGGGTGTGCCCGTCGCCGATCGTCCGGCAGAACTTGGTGAGCCCGTGCGGTCCGTCGGTCTCGCGCAGCAGCAGGTTGGTGGCCGCGTTGTCGCTGTGGCTGACCGCGGCCAGGCAGAGGTCGCGTACGGCCATCCCGGTGTCGACGTGGTTCTCGGTGACCACGGACCAGTCGAGCAGGTCGTCCTTCGAGTAGTGGATGACCCGCTCCAGGTACTCGCCGTGGCGGTCGTAGTCGCGCAGCACGTGCGCGGCCAATAGGCCCTTGAACGCCGAGCACATGGCGAACCGCTCGCCGCTGCGGTACCTGACGGTCTCGCCGGTGTCGACGTTGCGCGCGTAGACGCCGAGCCGCGTCTCGTACCGTCGCTCGATCGCCCGTAGCCGCCTGGGCACGTCCGGCTCCGCCATCGCCGCGGCACAGGACGGCACGAGTACGCCGACGGTCGAGACGGCGAGCCCGGCCTTCAGCAGCGATCGACGGGACACCGGTGGGGGTGATGGCATCTGCGGATGCCAACCAGCTCACCTGCAGGCATGTCCAATAGGTGATGTTGAACGAACCATGCATCCCTGATATGGGTCGACGGATGGACCTGCTGGTGCACCTAGAGACGTTCGTCGCGGTGAGCGAGGAACGCAGCTTCTCCCGCGCCGCGGACGTGCTCGGCATCGCGCAGCCACTGCTCGGCCGCAGGGTGAAGACGCTCGAACGGGAGCTCGGCGGTGAGCTGTTCGACCGCACCAGGCGGCAGATCGAGATCACCAGGTTCGGCAGCCTGCTGCTGCCGCACGCGCAGGACGTGCTGCGCCGGGCGGAGCAGCTGCGCGGCGTGGCCAGGTCCGCGCGGGCGTCCGCGGGACAGGTGCTCGGCGTGCCGCCGGACTGCGACCCGCAGGCGCTGGCCCGCGTCATCCGCGCCGCCGCCGAGCGCGGGGTCGCGCTGAGCGTGCAGGAGCTGCCTGCGCAGGCACGCGCCGACGCGCGGGCGGCCGGGTCGCTCACCCTCGCGCTCGTCCGGGTGCCCGCGGACGCCTCGGCGTTCGACGTACCTCTCGGCCTGGCGGCGGCCGACCCGCTCGGGCACGGCGGCGTACACCTGGAGAGCCTCCGGCCACGGCGGGCGGCGTCCGGTGTGGACCCGGCGTTGCTCGTCACGCCCGAGGACGACCTGCCGCAGGTGACCGAGCAGCTGCGCCGGGCCGCCGCGCGGGCCGGGCTGCCGGAGGGGCGGGTGCAGGTCGCGTCGTCCACGGCCACCGCGCTCGCCGAGACGCTCGCCTGCGCCGGCCTGCTGCTGTGCACGGAGCAGTACGCGCGCCGTCATCAGGTGGCCTGGTCGCGGCTGGCCGACGTACCGCTGCGGCGTGGCTACCAGCTGGCGCCGGAGGCGCCGGACTGGTTGCTGCCGCTGCTCGAGCCCGCAGTCGGAAAAGCGCAAGGGCAGCGGCAGGACGACGAGCACGGCTGGCGGCACGCGCATGACCGGGCGCCAGCCCGCGTACGTCGCCAGTGCGCCCGAGCTGCTGCCGCTCGCCGAGTCGACCGCGCTGGACTGGGAGCGGCTCGGCGTGCACGGCCACCTGCTCGCGCGCAACGTCGACACCGGCGAGCAGCTGGGGTTCGACGTCGAGACGCCGGTGCCGTTGGCGTCCGTCGCGAAGGTGCCGCTGGCGCTCGCTGTGCTCGAACGCATCGCGACGGGCGCGCTCGACGCGGCGCGGCAGATCACCGTCGACCCGGCAGGGAGCAGCCTCGGGCCGACCGGCATCGCGGCGTTCCGCTACCCGGTGACCGTCGCGGTCGGCGACCTGCTGCACCAGATGCTGTCGGTGAGCGACAACGCGGCCGCGGACGTACTGCTCGACCTGGTCGGTGTCGACGGCATGCAGCAGAGCCTGCGCAGCTGGGGCTGCCAGGGGATCAGGTTCAGGCACCCGATGCAGCGGATGTACGAGTGCGCCGCGGGGGCGGCAGGCAACGACTTCGGGCTGGCGATGGAGCTCGCCATCCAGTCCGACAGCACCGGGCAGCACGCGATCGAGACGCTCGACCCGGACCGCGGCAACGTCGCCGGCGCGGACGGGCTCGTCGACCTGCTGCAGCGGGTGTGGCTCGACCAGGTCGCCGTCCCTGAGGCGACGGCCGAGCTGCGGCGGCTGATGTCGCTGCAGGTCTTCACCCACCGCCTCGCCGCCGACCTGCGTACCGACACGGTACGGGTGAGCGGCAAGACGGGGACGTTCCTGCACCTGCGGCACGAGATCGGCGTCGTGGAGGCGGAGACGGGCGACCGGGTGGCCGTCGCCGCGCTGACCCGGTCGACCCGCAGGGCGAAGGTCGCCCACGACATCGACCTGGCGATCGGCGCCGCGGCACGTACCGCGTTCGAGGCCCTGCGCCGCTGATCAGGTGAGGGTCTCGGCGTCGGCAAGGGCAAGCGCGGCGTTGGCGTAGACCGTGGCGGTGGTGAGCACCGACTCCCACGGGGCGAACTCCCCCTCGCAGTGCGACAGCCCACCCTGGGTCCGGGTGAAGAGCATCGCCGCGGGTCCCATCGACGCCAGGTGCAGGCTGTCGTGGCCGATGTGCCCACGCACCGGTGCCCAGCGGACGCCGCGCTCGCCCGCCACCCGGGCAAGCAGCTGTTGGACGGAGGCGTCGAACGGTGGACCGGACAGGGCCCAGGCCTGCTCGACCGCCACCTCCACCCCCTCCTGGCGCGCGATCTCGTCGAACCGTTCGGTCACGCGCGCCAGCCGCTGCCCGAGCGTGTCGTCGTCCTGGCTGCGGATGTCGAGGTTGAACGTGACCTCGTGCGGGATGACGTTGTTCGACCCTGGCTCGACCCGCATCGTCCCCACGGTCGTCTTGAAGTCACCGCTGTCCAGCGACGCGTCCCGCGCGGCAGCGACCATCCGGGCCGCGGCCACCATGGCCTCCGCCCGACCGTCAGGGCCGGGCCCGCCGGCGTGCCCGCCCCGGCCGGTCACCCGGGTGGTGCACCACCTGACCGGCTCGATGAACGACACGACGCCGACGTCGGCGTCGGCCTCCTCGAGCTGCGTGCCCTGCTCGATGTGCGCCTCGAGCGAGGCGAAGAACGACCCAAGGCGGTTGCCGCGCTCGCCCAGGTAGCCGATACGGGAGAGCTCGTCCCCGAGCCTCGCTCCCGCGGCGTCCGTACGCGAGTGGGCGTACTCGACGTCCCAGGCGCCTGTCACCACCCCGGAGCCGAGCATCGCGGGCGGGAACCGTGCACCCTCCTCGCCGGTCCAGTTCACCACCTCGACCGGCCGCGCGGTGCGGGTGTCGGCGTCGTTCAGCAGTGCCACCGTCTCGAGCGCAAGGCCGACGCCGAGGATCCCGTCGAACCGGCCACCGGGCACGACGGTGTCCAGGTGCGACCCGACGAGCACCGGCTCGGCGTCCGGCCGGCTCCCCTCGCGGCGTGCGTACATGTTGCCGGCGTCGTCGACGCGTACGGCGAGCCCGAGATCCCCGGCCATGCCGGCGAACCGGTCGCGCACAGCCTTGTCCGCGTCGGACGCCGCGGGCCTGGACACGCCGCCGCGCGGGGTGCCCCCGACGTCCGCGGACGAGAACGCCTCGAGCGTCGCGCGGAGGCGTTCCGCGTTGGGTTCGAGCACGGACCTCAGCTCCTCAGCGGCATGGCGATGCAGCGGATCGGCGAGGCCGAGGCACCGCGCAGCTTCAGTGGCAGCCCGAGGAAGGCGAACTCGTAGACCTGCGCGGCCGCCAGCTCCTCGCAGTTCACCACCTCGATGATCGGGATGCCCTTCTCGTTGAAGAGGTACATGTGCACCGGGCACCAGGTGGTCTCGTCCTCGGTGGGCAGCTGCTCCACCGCCACGTTGTCCGAGCAGACGATCATCGCGCCCCGCTCGGCGAGCCACTTCGCGCCGTCGAGGTTGAGGCCGGGCTCGTCGGCGAGGAACGCCTCGGCGTTCGGCCACTCCTGGAACCGGCCGGTGCGGACGATGGTGACGTCGCCGGCTTCGATCGTCACGCCCTGCCGCTCGGCCGCGGCCGCCAGGTCCGCGGGGCCGATGCCGTACGAGGCAGACAGCTGGTCGACGCCCTTGACGGCCGGGATGTCGAACATGACGCCGCGCGCGATCACCGGAGGGATGGTGTCGACGCCGCACTTGTTCCAGGTGCGGTTGCCGAAGTGCTCGTGCGCGTGGAACCCGTTGTAGATCTCGCCGTGGCAGCCGAAGTGGTTCAGCGCGTCGATGTGCGTACCGCTGTGGGTGTACATGGCGATGGCGTCGCCGGTGTAGCTGGTCAGCCGGTTCGCCTCGTCGTCCAGCCCGATCGGGTTGGAGACCACGTCGCCGGCCGGGTCGTGGGTCTTGTAGATCTGGTACGCCGGGTCGCCCAGGGCGCTCCACGTCGGCATGCCGACGAAGTAGTCGCACGACAGGTCGAACACCCGGGACCCGTCGACGCGGGCCATGATGCTCGCCCGCGACTCCGGGGTGATGTGGTTGAGTGCCCCGATCTCGTCGTCGGGACCCCACGGGCTCCTGGCTACGGTGAACTGGTGTGCCACTGGTCTGCTTCCTTTCGCAGAACGTGCGGGCGAGCTTCTCGGCGATGAGGACTGTCGTCGGGTTGATCGGCACCCGCGGCAACACCGGGATGATCGACGCGTCGATCACGGACAGCCCGTCGAGGCCGACCACCCTCCCGTCGCGGTCGACGACCGACGCCGGGTCGTCCGGTAGCCCCATCCGGCAGGTGCCGCTCGGGTGGTTGTAGTGCGTCACCGACCGCTGCACCGCATCCACGAGCTCGTCGTCGCCGACGTCAGGTCCGGGCGCGCGCTCCCCGGCGAGATAGCCGGCGAGCGGGGACTGGGCCACCAGCCGCCGCGCCACCTTGACGCCGTCGGCCACGATCTCCGCGTCCCGCTCGTCGCGGTACAGGTTCAGCTCGATGACCGGAGCCGCGGCCGGGTCGGCGGACGGCAGGCGCACCCGCCCGCGGGAGCGCGGACGCATGTTGGAGACGAACACGACGAAGTCGAACCCGGTGGGGTGGTCCTGGGCCGGCGGTACGTACTGCGGTGGGATGTCCTCGGCCGCCATCAGCGAGGACGGGATGAGGTGCAGGTCGTAGTCGGGTTCCTCCGGCCGGAGCCGGAAGCTCAGGCACGACTGGAAGATCGTCTCGGCCTCGTCGTCGGTGGGGTGCGCGGCGTGGATGTTCCAGAACACCGGGTGTTCCATGAGGTTCCGCCCGACCCCGGGTAACTCGTGGACGACCTGGATGCCGTGCGGTTCCAGCTCCTCCCTCGGGCCGATGCCCGAGCGCATGAGGATCGTCGGGGAGTTGAACGCGCCCGAGCTCACCACCACGTGCTGGCCGGAGATCTCCTCGCCGGTGTCGAGCAGCACTCCCGTCACGCGCCCGCCGTCCACGAGCACCCGGTCGACGAGGGTGTCGCCGCGCACCTGCAGGTTCGGACGGTCGCGCACGGGGTTGAGGTAGGTCGGGGCGAGGCTCTCGCGGACGCCGTCCACCGCGTTGCGGGGCACGATGCCGTAACCGGGCTCGCCGGGCGCGTTCACGTCGTCGACGACCGGGATGTCCAGTGCGCGGCAGGCGTCGGCGAAGGCCCGCGCGGTCGGTGCCACGCGGTCCCAGCCAGGGCGGGTGACCTGGAAGAGCCCGTCGCGTCCGTGCCACCGGTCGTCGCCGCCCGCGTCGGCCTCCAGTTGGCGGTACAGCGGGAGTACGTCGTCGAAACCCCAGCCGGCCAGCCCCATCGCGGCCCACTCGTCGTGGTCGGACGGGCGTGCCCGCATGGCGAACGCGTAGTTGGTGGCGGAGGAGCCGCCGATGAGCTTCCCGCGGGGTAGGTACACCGGGTTCTCCGCCGTGCCGCGGTCGGCTCCGACGTACCCCCAGTCGTGCGACATCGGGGGGAGCTTCGCGCTGCGGATCTCCTCGGGGGTTTCCTGCGTCGAGGCGTAGTCCGGCCCGGCCTCGAGGAGCAGCACCGTACGGTCGGGATCGTCGGAGAGTCGGCGTGCGAGTACGCAGCCTGCTGTGCCGCCCCCGACGATGATCACATCGTGGTTCATGCCGCCTGCCTCTTCTTCGCAGCTGACTGCGAGTGTCATCAAGGCTGGACGTTTTTGTCAACGATCAATATCTTTTATGTCGTGATCAAAATAGAGACGAAGGACGGCCCGCCGCTACGGCGCATCGCCCGCGGCCTCGAGGACCGGTCCGCCCGAGGCATCGCCCAGCGGGTCGGCGAGCTGATCGTGAGCGGCGCGATCCCCGCTGGAACGCGGCTACCGACCACCAGGGCGCTCGCCGCCGAGCTGGGCGTGAGTGCCGGGCTGATCAGCGACGCGTGGAAGCTGCTCGTGACCGACGGGATGCTCGAGACCGGGGGACGGCGCGGCACCGTGGTCATCGACCGTGCCGCCACGAACCCGTGGCGACAGTTCCGGCGCGTCGTCGGAGCGGACCTGCCCACCGACCTCTCCACCGGTTTCCCCGACCCGGGGCAGCTCATCGACCTGCGGCCCTACCTGCGGCGGCTCGCGAGGTGCCCGAGCTACCCGGGGTACCCGACCAGCGAGCTCGACCCCCACCTGGCGGACGCGCTCGCGACGCTGCTGCCGTTCCCCCCGACCGACGACAACACCCTGCTCGCCACCCACATCCTGGGAGCGATGGCGGAGATCCTGCCGGTGCTCGGCGGCCCGGGAACCCGGGTGGTCGTTGCCGAGCCGGAGTTCGCCCCGTACCTCGACCTCCTCGAACGTTTCCGCCTCGACCCCGTGCCGCTGCCGATGGACGACGAGGGCCTCGACCTCGGCGCGTTCCGCGACGCCGTGGCCGCAGGTGCGAAGGCGGTGATCCTGCAGCCGCGCGTGCACAACCCGTCGGGTGTCGTCACGAGCAGGACGCGGCTGCGGGCCATCGCGCGGCTGTGTGCGAGCCACAACGTCTGGATCCTCGACGGGGACTTCTACGGCGAGCTGTTGCCTGTCCCGTGCATGACGGCTGCCGAGTGGGCACCCGAGCACACCCTCTACATGAAGGCGTTCTCCAAGGACATCCACCCCGACATCCGGGTCGCGGTGATCAACAGCGCACCCCGCCTGATCCGCGAGGTGCACCGCCGCCGCGTCGGCGGCTTCGACATCAGCCGGGTCAACCAGGACCTGCTGCGCCTGATGCTCGAGGACGAGAAGCGGATCCAGCACACCAGACGGACGCGCGACGAGTACCGTCGCAGGCAGTCCGTGTTCGTGGAGACGTTGGCACAGCACGGGATCGACATCCCCGCCGGCGGCGGTTTCAACGTCTGGGTTCCTGTGCGGTCGGAGCGCGACGCTCTCGTGTACCTCGCCTCGAAGGGCATCGGCGTGGCGCCGGGCAGCGCCTTCCAGGTCAACGACCGGTCACCGCACATCCGGGTCTCCACCGCGGCGATCACCGGCGACGTCCGCGCCGTCGCCCGGCAGATAGCCGTCGCCGCCTCGGTCGTGCGCGCGAAGGGCTGACCGCACGCGTCACGCACGTACGAGCCCGCCGTCGACGTGCAGGCAGGCGCCGGTGGTGTAGCCGCGTTCGCGGGCGGCGAGGTACGCGACCGCGTCGGCGACCTCGGTGGGCGTGCCCATGCGCGGGATGGGCATGTCGTCCAGCCCATAGCTGTGTCCTTCGGTCATCTCGGTGGCGATCGGCCCTGGCGCTACGGCATTGCACGTGATGCCCCACTGCCCGATCTCGCGGGCGATCCACCGGGTGAGGTTGATGACGCCGGCCTTGGATGCGGCGTAGGCGGGACCGGACCGGCCGCCCGCGGCGTCCCGCTGTACGGGGCCGATGCCGCCGATCTTGCCGGACACGGACGCGATGTTCACGATCCGGCCGTACCGCTGGTCGCGCATGTGCGGGAAGACGGCGGCCTGGCAGGCGAAGAACGTGGCGGTGAGGTTGGTGTCGACGTCCTTCCGCCAGTTCTCCGGTGTCATCTCGGCGAAGCTGGTGCGATGGCAGCTTCCCGCGCAGTTCACCAGCACCTCGAGTGGACTCGCGGCGGCCATGACCTGACGCAGCGCGTGGTCGTCGCGAACGTCGGTGACGTACGCGGTTGCGTCCACGAGTTCCGCTGCGACCTCGCGGACGTCGTCGAGCACGTCAACGAGCACCATCCGGTAGCCGTCCTCGGCGAGCCGGCGCGCGATCGCCTTGCCGATGCCGCGGCTCGCCCCGGTGACGACGGCGGCGGCTGCCGGGTCAGCTGCCTTCGTCATCGGCGTCGTTCCTGATCGCCATGAGCTCGAGTAGTCGCGGCTGGAACATCGTCACGTGTTCCTTGATGGCGCGCTCGGCGCGCTCGGAGTCACCGCCCTCGATCGCCGCGACCAATGCGGCGTGGTTGTCGTAGACCTGGCCGATGTCGTCGTAGAGGTGCCGGTTGAGGCGGAAGATGTGCAGCAGCGGTGCGCCAAGGTCGTCCCAGATGCGCAACAGCCGCCGGCGACCGCAGAGCACGTACAGCTGTCGGTGCAGCGCGAAGTCCTGCTGCACGGCCTGCGACCAGTCGCCCTGTTCGCACGCCGTGCGCAGCCGGGTCAGGATGTCGTGCAGTGCCTCGAAGTGCTGTTCCTCTTGCGGCTGCAGGAGGAACGAGACCGCCAGCGGCTCGACGACGGCGCGGATCGCCATGATCTCCAAGCCTGCGTCAGGCGTCAGCGAGGCGACGTGACTGCCGCGGCGGGGCGACGAGACGACGAGTCCCTCTGCTTCCAGCTGTCGCAGCGCATCGCGGACCGGGCCGCGGCTCACTCCCAGGATCTCCGCGACGTCGCGCTCCACGATGCGCTGGCCGTCCTGCAGATGCCCGGCCAGGATCGCGTCGCGCAGGTAGCTGGTGACCGTGTCGCCGAGGCCGCCGAGCGCCGGCTGGCCAGGGTGCGGGAGTCCGGCCATCGTCACTCCGATCGTTGCAACAGCTCGGTGCGTAGCCGCCGCGCCAGCGAGTCACCGGGTACCTCCACGTCGGCCCAGCTCAGTGGTGTGCCCCGGGGCGCGGGACGCAGCACCCGTGCCCCGCGAGCCAGCCCGATGGGGAGGAGCTGCGATGCACGCGACGCGGCGGCTGTGGTCAGCATGCCGAACACAGTAAACCCACCCTCGCCGTCCAGCTCGTCGCCTGCGGTCAGGTCGCGCTTGGCGGTCGCGACGACGTCTGCCGTGAGGTACGCCGGTGTACCTGTCGGCTCCCCGCGAAGCGCCGCAGAAACTACGCTGACGGTGAGCTCGAGACCGATCAGGTGGTAGGGCCGGTACATGGTCGTGAACCTGCCCGAGGCGTCGGTGGACAGACCGTACTCGGCGAAGCATCGCGCGACGTAGTCCGACGGTGCCTGCACCGTCACGTAGACGCCCCAGCGCAGGTCCCTGGCCACCTCGCTGCCGTCGCGGTGCAGGCTGGACACCACCTCCACGGTGCCGGAGTGCGGCAGCGCGCCGCCGGCCGCCTCGGGGATGCAGACGGCGGCGAGATCGTCCACTCCCGCGGGCGGGAACCGCAGCCCGTCTTCGGGCGGCACGAGCCCGGTGGCGTTGGCGACCGCGGCCATCTCGATCGCGGACTTGGTGCCGTCGAGGAACGAGTTGAACATCGCGGCGTTGAGTCGCGCCTCGCGTGCGTACGCCACGGTGAAGCCGTAGTGGTCCCACACCGTCTCGGGTGTCGAGGAGTGGTACTCGGGCAGGTACTTGGTGCCCTTGCCTGCGGCGACCACGTCCAGTCCGACGATCCGCGCCCAGTCGACCAGTTCGGAGATCAGGGCCGGTTGGTCGCCGTACGCCATCGAGTAGACGACACCGTTGCGACCCGCCCGCTGCGCAAGCAGCGGACCCACGAGGACGTCGGCTTCCACGCTGACCATCACCACATGCTGGCCACCGTCGATTGCCGCAGCCGCGTGCTCCGTCGCGGCGAGCGGGTCGCCGGTGGCCTCGACGACCACGTCGATCCCGGAGGCGCCGAGCAGGTCCCCGGACTGCTCGGTCACGTAGGTGGTGCCCTCGGCCACCGCCCGCTGCAGCGAGGGCGAACCGATCCCTTCGGCCGGATATCCCGCCTCCATCAGTGCGACCCGGGCACGTTCGGCCGACAGGTCGGCGACGGCGGCCACGTGCAGGTTGGGCAGCCGCCTGGCCTGGCTCAGGAACATGGTGGCGAACTTCCCGCACCCGAGTACCGCACAGCGGATCGGCTCGGCACGGGCGGACAGCAGGTTGAGCAGGTTCACAGGCGCCTCACAAGAAGGTGGCTAGGTACGCGATCCCGAGCGCCAGGTAGGCGACTCCCGACAGGCAGATCAAGGCCAGCGACAGCTTGCGTGGACGGGCCCAACCCGGCAGCTGCCGTGGGATCTTGACGTAGTTCAGGTAGATCAGCCCGGGGATGTATATCGCCATCGCCAACGCGTTCAGCACGCCGCCGATCGTGAGCAGCGTGCCAGGCTCGGCGAGCGGGAGCGTAGCGAGGCTGATGACGACGAGGATGGCCACGAACACGTAGTACGCCTTCCTGAACCCCCAGCGGCGTACCCGCGCGGAGTTGGAGATGAAGTAGTCGGCGTGCATCCTGGCTACGGCGTCCGTCGTCGCAAGCCAGGTGTCGGCGAGGAAACACGCGGCCACGAAGAAGAAGATGAGGCCGCCGATCAGCCCGAACGAGTTGCGGAAGAACTCGGCCTGCACCACCGCGATGTCGAACTCCTCGGGGACGAGGCCCTTCGGCCAGAGCAGTGCATACGCGAGCACGCACGTCATGAGCAGCGTGACAGTGTTCGTGATCGTCGCGAAGGCGGGATCGATGTGGATCCACCGCATCCAGCCCTTGTAGTTCTTGCGGTTCTCTGCCGTGTCGGTGAACAGGTAGCCGGTGTCGGGGATCGCTTCCTTCTCGCCCGTGACCGGGCTGGTGATCCGTCCGACGTAACGCGCCAGGCCCACTCCCTTGTCGCGGGCCCAGTAGCTGTACATGACCGAGAAGAAGCCACCGGCTCCGGCGAAGATGAGCGCCGAGGTGAGGCCGCTCGCGTCGGCGGGGTCCCAGTTGTCCGGCCACGAGACCTGGAAGGTCATCGTGCGTGCCAAGAACTCCGGCCACACCTGCAGCACAGCCGGGTGGAAGGCGGCGAACACCAGACCGACCACGGTGAGCACGGCCACCAGCCCCATGAACTTCTCGATGATCGAGTACACGACCTTGCCGAACACCAGGATGAGGGTGAACACGACCACCACGAAGTACGACCAGAACAGCGTCTGCCCTCGCGGGCTGAGGCCGGGTGGGAAGTTGGTCAGTGCGACCAGCGCCGTCGAACCCGCGCTCGCGTAGCCCGCGAACCACAGGAACGTGATGGCGAGCATCACCCAGAGAACGGCCGAGTACACCGGATGCAACCGTCGGAAGCCGCTGAAGAACGTCTCCCCGGTCGTCGCCGTGTAGCGCCCGATCTCGACGGCGACCGCGTACTGCAGGAAGCACGCAGGGATGATCAGGCCGAGGAACGCGGGACCGTACTTGGCCACCACGTACGGCCAGAAGATCAGCTCGCCGCTGCCCTGTGCCAGCGCCACGTAGACGATCCCCGGCCCGAAGAACGCCAACCAGCCCAGGTACGGAGGTACCCGGGAGACGACCCGTAGCGGGCGGTACCTACCTGCCGTCCGTTCCTCGCCGGTGAGTGGTGGTTCCTCGTACCTGCTGGTCCCCGACCGACGCTTCGACGCTGCAGCCTGCTGGCTCATCCTCACGACCACCCTGTCGTGCGATTGCGGTTCCGAGCATGATGAGTCCCGTAGGGTTGTCTGTCAACGGTTAACCAAATCTCGACGTCCCATGGTTGGCCTGTCTCCCGCGGCCATGATGTGGAACCGTGGGATGCGGTCGCGAAGACGATGGGGTGATCAAGCGTGTCCGAGACACCGGAACGGGTGCTGCAGCGCGTCTACAACCTCCAGGGTGTGGACGAGGCCGAGGAGGTCTACGACGAGTGGGCCGGGAACTATGACGCCGACACGGTCGACGGCCTGGGGTATCTCGGGCCGGGGCTCGCGGCGGCGCGGTTGGCCGACGTCGCGCCGGGCGTCGGGGTGGTACTCGACGCCGGGTGTGGCACCGGCTTGGCGGGTGTGGCGCTGAACGAGCGGCTGTCGGTGACGATCGACGGGGCGGACATCTCCGAGGGCATGCTCGAGCGGGCCAGGGGGCGGGGCGTCTACCGCAACCTGGTGAAGACCGACCTCACCCGGCCGCTGGAGTTCGCCGACGACAGCTACGACGCGGTGCTGTGCGTGGGCACGCTGACCGACGGCCACGTCGGCCCGGCGGCGTTCGACGAGTTCGTCCGCGTCGTGCGTGCCGGGGGAGTCGTCGTGGCTACGGTGCTGGCGCGGGTCTGGGAGTCCGGCGGCTACAAGGCGCACCTGGACGGTATGGCCGAGCGTGGTGTGGTGACCGTACGCGAGGCCGACGAGCACCCCATCTTCGATGGCCCGGACGGTGCCACCTGCCGGCTGTGCGTCGTCGAGGTCAACTCCACCGCCTGACGGCGTCCGCCTCGCGAGCCGAGTAGGTGATCGGCGTGCAGTGGTTCGAGCTGTTCCTCCTCGTCGCAGTGGCGTTGGTGTTCGACTTCACCAACGGTTTCCACGACGCGGCGAACGCGATCGCGACCAGTGTGTCGACGCGCGCACTGACGCCACGGATCGCGCTGGCGCTCGGTGCGGTGATGAACTTCATCGGCGCCCTGCTCGGTACGGGTGTCGCGGTGACGGTCGGCAGCGGGATCATCGCTACGCCGGCGACCGAGGGCGGGCTGGTGGTGGTGCTCGCCGCGCTCGTCGGTGCGATCGCATGGAACCTGTTTACCTGGGCGTTCGGGCTGCCGTCGTCATCGTCGCACGCGCTCATCGGCGGCCTGGTCGGCGCCGCACTCGCGTCCGGTACTGCCGTGCACTGGTCCGGCGTGGGCGAGAAGGTGGTCATCCCGATGATCGCGTCCCCGCTGATCGGGTTCACGCTCGCGTTCTGCGTGATGCTCGCCATCACGTGGATCTTCAGGAACCGTGCGCCGGGGCCGGTCGGACGCGGGTTCCGGGTCGCCCAGGCGATCTCGGCGTCCGCGATGGCGCTCGGGCACGGCCTGCAGGACGCGCAGAAGACGATGGGTGTCATCGTCCTCGCGCTCGTCACCGTCGGCATGCAGGACGACTTCCAGGTACCGCTGTGGGTGATCCTCTCGGTCGCGGTGGCGCTTGCGGCCGGCACGTGGGCAGGCGGCTGGCGGATCATGCGCACCCTCGGCCGCCGGATCGTCCACCTGGACCCGCCGCAGGGCTTCGCGGCCGAGATGAGCGGCGCCGCGGTGCTGTACACCACCGCGTTCGTGTTCAGCGTCCCCGTGTCCACCACCCACACGATCACCTCGGCCATCGCAGGCGCCGGGTCCACCCGGCGGCTGTCCGCGGTGCGGTGGGGCGTGGCGGGCAACATCGTCATCGCGTGGGTGTGCACGCTTCCAGGCGCCGGTACGGTCGCAGCGCTCTGCTACGTACCGCTCCAACTGGTGATCTGAGCGGCCCGTACGCGACTAGCTGGCTTGTCTTGCCTGCTCCTGCTGCTCAGCTGCCGGCTGCTGCTCGTCGCCGTTCTCGGCCGGGGGCTGGCGCCGCCGACGAGGGGACGCCTGCGGTAACGGGTCGCCGAGGTTGGCTTCCTCCTCGACCCGGCCGGCGGCGTCCAGCACAGCGACGGAGCTCGGCTTCGTCAGCTCGGCTTGGACAATGGCTTCGTCGATCGCCACCTGCTTGGTCTGCACCGTGAGCAGGGCGACACCGTCCTGCCTGATCTCCCAACCACCTGCAGTCGGGACAACCTGAAACGGCGTGCGCGTAGGCGTCATCGTGCGTCCCCCTTCGAAAGCCGGCCCCCCGCCGGCTAGGCCGCGACTATAACCCAGCCGTCGTGGGCTCTTCCACAACAGCCCGTACACCTCGGACGGCGCGGAGCGTGTTGCCGTGGTTTCGTCGGCGGGTAGGAACACGACCAGTTGTTGGGCGTCCGGGTCGGGTAGTTCCAGCGTCTCGCGGATATCGACGGGCCGAGTCACAGGTCGAAGGCTTGTTCGTCGGCGACCTGGTCCCCAGTCGCGGAGGATGCCCCTCGCGCGGGGGTGGCGCAGGTGCGTGCGTTCGTCGTCGCCACACCCGAGTACAACCACAGCTGTCCGGCCTCGGTGAAGGCGCTCATCGACTGGCTTCACGCACGGACGGCGAAGCCGGTGGCCTTCGTCAGCTACGGCGCCGACGGCCGACACGCGGTGCTCCACCTGGAGAACGTGCTGACCGAGCTGCACGCGGTGACCATTCGCGACGGACTCGCCTTCCCAACTACTACAACGCCTGGGAGGATGGCGCGTCGCTGAACGCCGACGCGGCCGGCTACGCCAAGACGTTGCTCGAGCGCCTGCGCATGGAGGGCGCAGGCGCTGCGTCGCGCGCGCAAGACCGTCCCGTACCCCGGCGGAGCGTGATCGCAATTCACGGCGACCAATCAGATTGTCGACAATCGGTTTGTATACTAGAGTGAGGGCATGGTTGACGGGTCTGCACGATCAGTGGGTGTTGGTGTTGTCGTTCCACATGACATGGCGCACGACCGGGAGCTCTGGCGGTGGGCGCCGCCGGGCGTGACGCTGTACTTCACCAGGACTGCGCGGGTCGAGAACGGCCCGGCCGATGCGACGGTCGGAACGATCGAGAGCATCAGCAAGGTCCGTGCGGTCGAGGACAGCGTGCGGTGTCTGCTGGACACCGAGGCTGCGGCGTATGCGTACGCATGCACGTCGTGCAGCTTCGTCCGCGGCCACGTCGGCGAACGGAAGCTCGTCGAGGGCATGCGGGACGCGGGGGCTCCGGCCGCGGTCACGACGAGCGGCGCCCTCGTGGAAGCGTTGCGCAGCCTCGGTGTGACCCGGGTGGCGGCGGCCACGCCGTATAACGATCCGCTCACCGCCTTGTTCGCGAGCTTCCTTGCCGAGGCCGGGATGACGTTGGCTGCCAGCACGAACCTGGGGCTCAGCAGTGGCATCAAGAACGTCTCCCCGGAGACCACGATGGACCTGATCCGCAGGGCCGATCGCCCGGACGCGGAGGCGGTCTGCGTGTCGTGTACGAACCTGGCGACGTACGACGTCATCGCGCCGCTCGAGCAAGAGCTGGGCAAGCCGGTGGTCACGGCCAACCAGGCCACGATGTGGGCCGCTGCCCGGCTGGCCGGACGGCACGCGACAGGGGACGGCCAGTGGTTGCTGCGGGCGACAGGCGGTCAGCACGGTAATCTGGCTGTCGATCGTCGACAATAATGTCGTCCGCGACCTCACCCGAGATCGCAGGTACTCGTCTTCGAGGTGGATTTCGTCGTGTCCGTGTCCAAGTCGCACCTGGGGCCACTGGCTCGGGAGTCAACGGCGGAGCTGATCGCGAACAAGCTCCGTGCGGCGATCAGCCACGGTGAGATCCTGCCGGGGAGTCAGCTGATCGAGGGCAAGCTCGCGCACGCGTTCGGCGTGAGCCGGAGCCCGTTGCGAGAGGCGATGCAGCGGCTCACCCAGGAGGGGCTGCTCTACTCCGTTCGCGGCCGCGGCGTCTTCGTCGCCGAGGTCACGGCCGAGAACATCCGTGACCTGTACCTGGCGCGTCGGGCCGTGGAGCGCGCGGCCGTGGCCGAGATCTTCCTGCACGACCCGGTGGCGGTCGGTGCCCAGTTGGTCGAGCACCTCGACGACAACATGGAGTTCCATCAGGTTCTCGTCTCGCTGGCCAACAGTCCGCACCTGACGCGGATGCACGAGACGCTCATCACCGAGACGCGGATGTGCCTCAACGCCGTGCCGCCGGCCGAAGGCGACCTGGCGAAGCAGGTCAGTGAACACCGCGCCATCGCCGAGGCGTTCCAGGCGTCCGACGTCGCGCTCGTCGATCGCACCATCGTCGCGCATCTGGAGGATGCGGTGGCACTGCTCGTCGACGCCGTCACGACGGCGACGGCTTCGAGCGCTGGGTGATCGGGTCGCCGGTCTCGACGCTCGCCGGCAACGGTTCTCCGGGTGTCCCCCGACCACCGATGGCGCATCCCGCTGTCTCGGTGACGAAGTACAACGCGACGGCGTCGATCGCACAGGCGATCATCATGTAGAACGCCGGCATCAGGTCGTTGCCGGTCAGCTGGATCAGCCGTCGCTGATCGCTGCCGAGATGCCGCCGAACAGCGCCGTCGACACGTTGTACGCGATGCCCAGGCCGGCCAACCTGACGTGCGTAGGGAACATCGCGGGGAAGGTGCCCGAGATCGTTGCCAGCTGCGGGATGTAGAGCAGGCAGAGCACCACGGTCCCGATGACGGCGCCGGCGAGGCTCGTGCCCATCACGACGTACATCGGCGTTACGAGGATGAACAGGCCGACGAGCGAGACCCACCACGCGGCTTCCTGCCGTACCTGTCGGAGAGTGCGCCCGTGAACGGGACGACGAGTGTCATGGCCAGCATCGCCACAAGGGGAGCGAACAGGGCTGTGTCGACGCTCAACCCGATTTCCTTGCTGAGGTACGTGGGTGCATAGCTGAGCAGCGTGTAGTTCACCACGTTCAGCGGCAGGACGAGCCCGCCGAGCAACAGCAACGGCTTCCAGTAGTGGCGAAGCAGGTCGGTGAACTGCGCCTTGGCGCTGGTCTCCTTCTGTCCGAGCCGCTCCAGCTCGCGGAAGATCGGCGTGTCCTCCATCTTGGAGCGAAGGTAGACCGACGCTCCCCAGCGGCAGAGCGAGGAAGAACGGTACGCGCCAACCCCATGCCTGCATCGCGGCGTCGTCGAGCGCCATCGAGAGTCCCAGCATCAGCGAGGCGCCGAAGCAGCGGCCGGCGAGCGTGCCGACCTCGAGGAAGCTGCCGTAGAACCCCCGCTTGCGATCGGGCGAGTACTCGGCCATGAAGGTGGCGGCGCCGCTGTACTCGCCGCCGGTGGAGAAGCCCTGCACGAGGCGTAGCACCACGAGGAGCAGGGGCGCCCAGAACCCGGCGCGTTCGTAGGTCGGCAGCAGGCCGATGCAGAACGTGGCGCCCGCCGTCAGCAGGATGGTCAGCGTCAGGACGGTCCTTCGCCCGATGCGGTCGCCGAGTGGCCCCCAGACGAGGCCACCCAGCGGCCGGACGACGTAGGAGATCGCCAATGCCCCCAGCGCGAAGAACACGGCGTCCTCCGCGCTTCCGGGGAAGATCGCTGCTGCGACATAGGTGACCGCGTACGCGTAGAGGCCGATGTCGAACCACTCGGTCGCGTTGCCGACGGCCGATGCCGCTATCGCGCGACGCAGCGTGCGCCGGGAGTCGTTGCTGGTCGTTGCGTGAGCTGAGCGTGGCTCGCCCATCGGTCCTCCTCGCGTCGGGGCGTCGATAGAGCGAAGGTTAAGTCCAGGCCTAGTCGGCGATCGGATTGTTGACAATCCATCCGGGCTGCTCCAGAGCAATGCAGGACGCTGCGCACGATCTACGCACTACTCGCAGTTCGGTGACCGGATCGGCAGGCAACGCGTCCTGGCGTTCACCATCTTGCTGATGGCGGGCGCCACCTTCGCCATCTTCATGGCCGAGGACGCGCCCAGTCGCAGCTTCCTCGAGTTCGGCACGCTCGCGAGCTGGGTGGCCGGCACGGGAATCCTGCTCCAGCTGGCCACAGCATTGATCGAGGCGACCGGGAACAGGTTCGGCTGTCTGTCGTGCAGCTTCGCCGGCGGGCCGAGAAGACCTGCCAGCTGCTGTCCGGGTCGGTGAGTGTCCCGCCACCACGGCCACGACCGGAGCCGTCGTCATCACGAGTACCGGCACCCGTACGGCGGGCATGATCGACACGCGGGAGCGCGACCTCGGCAAGCCGGTCCTGACCGCCACCAGGTCCTCGTCTGGCACGCGATGCAGCTGGCCGGCGTCCGTCCAACAACGACCGAACACGGACGCCTGTTCTCCCTGCAGTCACCTCGTCGCTGAACGGTACGGCGGGAGGCTCACCCTGAGCACCGTTTCGCCCGGACGGGTTTCGATGGCGATGCCGCCGTTGTGCCGGTCGACGATGCGGCGGGAGATGTCCAGCCCGAGGCCGGTGCCCTCGCCGACGCCCTTGGTCGTGAAGAAGGGGTCGAAGGCGTGATCCCTCGTCTCGGCGGACATTCCCGGGCCGGTGTCGCCGACCTCCACCACCACCGCGTCCTTGTCCATCCGGGTCGACACGCGCAGCGTCCCCTGGTCGACCATCGCGTCGAGGGCGTTGCTGACCAGGTTGGTCCAGACCTGGTTGAGCTCGGCCGCGAGCGCCTCGATACGTGGTACGTCGCTGTCGTACTCCCGTACTACGGTCACCGCAGGGGGAATCCGGTGGGCCAGCATCGCCAGGGTGCTGTCGAGGCCCTCGGTGACGTCGGTCTGCTGCATCGACGCCCGATCGAGCTGTGAATACGACTTGACCGCTCCCACCAGCTCCGAGATACGACGGGTGGATTCCTTGACCTCCCCGAGCAGGCCCGCAACGGACAGGGTGCTCGCCACCCATTCCAGGCCGGGCTCGAGCGCGGTGTCACCCAGGGCCTCGTTCGTTCGCTCGCACCAGGCGACGTCCACCTGGGCGGCGGCGAGTGCGGCGGCGATCTCCCACTCGCGTGCGACCCCGTGGCGGGACAGCCAGGTGGAGAGGGCGGCCTCGCGGTCCGCGGTGGCCAGCGCGTCCGCCCCGGTGGCTTTCGGCCCGACCTCGCGGCGCAGCTCGTCCAACACCGTGAACTGGTCCGCGCCGATCGAGGCCGCCGCCAACCGCCGGAGGGCGGACAGCATCTCGTCGCAGGCTTGACCGAGGGCGTCGACGGCTCGCGTGGCCGCGGCGGCGGGATTATTCAGCTCGTGCGCAAGCCCGGCCGCGAGCGTGCCCAGGGCGACAAGCGCTTCCTTCTGCCGTGCCAGGTTCTCGAAGTTGCGCGCGGAGCGGGAGACTCCTTCGGTCAGGTAGAGACCGAGTGGGAACCGGCCGGCCCAGATCCTGCGCAGGTCCTGGGACGGCACCTGGAGGATGCGGCCACTGGTCGAGGCCCGACCCGTCGCCAGGTAGACCCCGTGCTCGTCCCAGGCACGGAATCCGCCGGACCACTGCCCGGGTTCGCCCATCACGCCGAGTCGGGTCTCCTCGCCCCGGACGTTGCGTACCAGCTCGATGCTGCCCGCCACGAGGACCCACCAGAAGTCGGCGTGCTGGTTCTCCACGAAGAGCACGTCTCCCGGCACGAACGGAACCGCGGTACCGGCGGCGAGGAACTCGGCCAGCTGCTCGTCGCCGGTACCGTCGAACAGGCTGAGCTGGCGCAGATCGTCGACGCTCATCACATCGCCGCCAGATAGCGGTGCACCAGGTACACCGACATGGCGCTCTCGCCGACGGCGGACGCCACCCGTTTCATGGAGTTCAGCCGCACGTCGCCGGCCGCGAACACCCCAGGGACGCTGGTCTCCAGCGTCAACGGCGGCCGGGCCTGCGACCAGGCGGCCGGCGGGCTGGCCACGAGGTCCTGCCCGGTGACGACGAAGCCCTTCTGGTCCCGGTTCACCTCGCTGCCGAGCCAGTCGGTGCGGGGCGATGCGCCGATGAACACGAACAGCCAGTTGGTCGCCATTTCCTCCTCCTCACCGGAGGCCCGGTCCACCAGCGTGACGGCCTCCAGGTGACCGTCGCCACGGGCCGCAGCCACCACGGTGTGCAGCCGGACCTCGATGTTCGGTGCTTCCCGAATGCGGGCGACCAGGTACATGGACATGCCGTCTTCCAGAGCGCGCCCGCGGACCAGCATGACGACGCGCTTCGCGTAGCGGGCGAGGTTGAGCGCCGCCTGGCCGGCAGAGTTCGCGGCACCGACGATGCAGACCTCTTCGTCCTGGCACTGGCCGGCCTCGCTGGCGGTAGCGCCGTAGTGGACGCCGCGACCGGTGAGCGCAGCCAGGCCAGGCGCCTCCAGCCGCCGGTAGGAGACTCCTGTCGCCACCAGCAGCGCCCGCGCCTCGAGATCGTCCTGCGAGTCGGCGAAGCGCACCGCGCGCACCGGCCCGCGTTCCTCGAACGCCGCCACGTCGCGGGCCAGCAGCATCTCCGCGCCGAACCGGGCGGCCTGTGCGACGGCTCGGTGGGTGAGATCGGCGCCGGAGAGGCCTTTCGGGAAACCCAGGTAGTTCTCGATGGAGGCACTCTGGCCGGCCTGCCCCCCAGGCGCTTCCCGTTCCACGGTCACGGTGCGCAGGCCCTCCGAGGCCGCGTACACCGCCGCCGCGAGCCCCGCGCTGGTCCGCCCCCGACTATGCACAGGTCGTAGAGTGGCTGCAGTGCGCGGGTGCGCAGGCCCAGCGCGCCGGCGAGGTCGAGCGCCGCCGGCGAGCGGAGGACCTCGCCGTCGGGTACGAAGACCAGCGGCAGGTCGTCGGGCCTAGCCCGGGCGAGCCCGCACAGCCGCTGAGCCTCCTCGTCCCTGTCGATGTCGAGCCACCGGTAGGGCACGTAGTTACGGGTCAGGAACGTGGTGACCTCGTGCCCCCGCTCGGACCAGCGGTGCCCGACCACCTGCACGTCCTCGGTGTCCTGCGGGTGCGCCCGCTGCCAGTCCCCAAGCAGGTCGTCGATGACCGGGTACAGCCGTTCGGCCGGCGGTTCCCACGGCTTGACCAGGTAGTAGTCCAGACCGATGTCGTTGATCGCCTTGATCGCGACGTCCGTGTCGGCGTACGCGGTGAGCAGGAGGATCTTGGCGTCCGGCGCGGAACTCCTGGCCTGCTCGAGCATCTCGGTGCCGGTCATGCCCGGCATCCGCTGGTCGGTGGCGATCAGGGCGACCGGACGCAGACGCTGCGTCAGCTCGGCCAGCACTGCGAGGGCCTCGGCCCCCGATGACGTCGAGACGATCCGGTAGTCGGAACCGTATTTGGCTCGTAGATCCCGGCTGATCGCCTGCAGGACCATCGGATCGTCGTCCACCGTGAGGATCGTCGCCTTGGTCATGAGCCCCACCCCTCATCGGCCGACCCGCCGGACGCGCCGGGCTCGGTATCAGCACGATAGCCCCGCCCCCGATGGGGTACCGGCGGAAAGCAGAAAGCTGCGTCACAGTGCCAGCCGCGCTACCGAGGAGAACGACATCCCCCGCCGGCTCCGGGCAGTCACCCGTTCGGCCTGGGCGGGGAACGTCTCCAGGTCCTGTGGGACATGACCTTGGGGGACCTGCGCGGACAGTCGGGATCCGGCTTGCCCGGCGATGCCGAACACGCTTGCCAGCGGTGGGTTCGGGTCGGTCTAGCCGGTGCGCTGCTCGGTCACGGTGCAACTCAGGGCTTCGAGGTTCGTCGCGGTGAAGGCGATCAGCCCTGCCAAACCAGTCGATCCACGCCCGTGCCGCTCGCGCTGCCCCTGAGACTCCAGCGCGACCTGGGACTCACCTACCTGTTCATCTCGCATGACCTCGCCGTGGTCAGGAACGTCTGCGACCGCGTCGCGGTGATGTATCTCGGACGATTCGTCGAGACCGGGGTGACCGAGCTGGTGTATGAGCAGCCACAGCATCCGTACACGTCGGTGTTGCTCGCCGCGGTTCCCGTCCGGCACGGAAACCGCGGGAGAAGCGGCTGCGAGGCGAGCTGAGCGCGAGCGCGCCGATGGCAGGGTGCCGGCTCGTCCCACGCTGCGGGCTGGCGCGACAGCTCGTCGAGGCGGGTTCGGCCGAGGCCGGCGACGCCGCGTCAACCGACGCGACGCCCGCCTTGTGTGTCGAGACGCCTCCCGAGGTGGAGCCGACGTGCCTGCCGGCGGCTTCGGTAGCCAGGGTGGCGGTCTGGTGCTCTGCGGGCTTGATTGCGGCTGCTAGAAACACTGGCATGGACGAAGCGACCTTGCTGCTCAATCTCGATCTCGTGGGGACGTTCGCGTTCGCGCTCAATGGCGCGCTGATCGCCGTCCGTGCCGCGCGCCTCGACATCGTGGGCGTGATCACGCTTGCCATGATCACGGCCTTAGGTGGCGGCATCGTTCGCGACATCCTTATCGGTGCGCTGCCGCCGACGACGTTCAGTGACTGGCGCTACCTCGTCGTCGCCGCCGGCGGCGGGCTCGTTGCGTTCCTCGTCGGGCACCGGTCACACCGGCTCATCCTGCCCATCAACGTGTTCGATGCGGCAGGGCTTGCGCTCTTCGCGGTAACCGGTGCAGCGAAGGCTTGGAGCTTTGGGCTCGGCACCGGACCGGCGATCCTGCTTGGAGCGATCACCGGAGTCGGCGGCGGTACCCTGCGCGATGTCTTGGTCCGCCGAGTGCCGACCGTACTCAGCAGCGGCCTCTACGCCATACCTGCGTTGCTGGGTGCGACCATCACCGCAGTCGCGTGCCGGTTGGGTGCCTACGGTCTCGTGGCCGCGCTCGTCGCGGCGGCCGCGTGTTTCGGACTGCGGATGGTAGGCGTGCTGTACCGAGTCAATGCGCCGACGCCGCCTGGTGAGCCGGCACAGCATGAGACCTAACGGCACGCGGTCGCGGGCAGGCTTCTTCGAGTTGGCGCAGGGCTCTACGCCTTGGGCCGCACGGTACCTAGCCGGCGTGGACGGACGTCGTCGAAACTCACGGGCTGCCCGCAATGGCCGCACACCGGCTGCACGCGGAGCGCGGCGCCGCAGGAGTGCTCCCACTCGGTGGGTGGCGGCCCGGTCGTGACGTAGCGGTCGCCCCAGTTCATCAACGCGTGCAGGATGGGGCGCAGTGCGCGCCCGGCTTCGGTGGGCACGTACTCGTACCGGGTTGGCCGGTCCTGGTAGGGCCGCCGTTCCAGCACACCGGCGTCGACGAGCGTGCGGAGTCGGGTGGCGAGGATGTCGCGGCTGGCGCCGGTGTGGTGTGCGATCGGGTCGAAGCGCCGGTTGCCCAGGAAGATCTCCCGCAGGGCGAGTAGCGTCCAACGCTCGCCGATGACGCCGAGTGCGTTGGCGATCGAACAGTCCCGGCTCACGGCACCCACAGACATCCGGATCGGTTGGGTAATCCAACCTAGCACGTCAGGCGGTCCTGTCTTGTCCGTCACAGTGGGTTGTGGAATCCAACTCAGTCGTGTGAAGCTGACCTCGGTACCGGTGATCCTCGACCAGGAGGCAGCCATGCGGGACGCGGTGCTCGTGGACGCGGTGGGTACGCCGATCGGCAAGGGGAAGCCGGACGGCGCGCTGGCGCCGGTACACCCGGTGGACCTGCACGCGCACGCGATCCGGTCCCTGATCGAACGCACCGGCATCGCCCCGGCCGTCGTCGACGACGTGATCAGCGGCGTGGTCGGACAGCTCGGGGAGCAGAGCTCGAACAACGCGCGGTGGGCGGCACTGGCGGCCGGACTTCCCGAGTCGGTACCTGCGGTAACCGTGGACCGGCAGTGCGGCAGCAGCCAGCAGGCGATGCACTTCGCCGCCCAAGGCGTGCTGAGCGGAGCTTACGACGTCGTCATCACCTCAGGTGTGGAGTCGATGAGCCGGCTCCCCATCGGGAGCCAGGCGGTGGACCAGGACTTCCTGGGCGCCGCGGTCGCCGGGCGGTACCCGGAAGGCCTGGTGCCGCAGGGCATCAGCGCCGGGCTCATCGCGGCGAAATGGCACCTGTCCCGCGAACAGCTGGACGCCTTCGCCGCCGAGAGCCACCGTCGTGCCGCGCTGGCCTGGGTCGACGGGCGGTTCAGTCGAGACGTGAGCTTCATCGAGGTGCCAGGCTCCGACGGTGCGCCAGTGTTGGTCACCCGGGACGAGTCGGTGCGGCCGGACACCTCGGTCGAGGTACTCGCCGGACTCGCGCCGGCGTTTCACACGGCGGCGTGGGAGCGGCAATTCCCCGAACTCGGTTGGCACGTCACGGCAGGCAACTCGTCCCCCGTCAACGACGGCGCGTCCGCGGAGCTGATCACCGGTGGCGACACCGCGCGGCGGCTCGGGCTGCGACCGCGCGCCCGGCTGCATTCGTTCGCCGTGGTGGGCGACGATCCGCTGTACATGCTGACCGGCATCATCCCGGCCACGGCGAAGGTGCTCGACCGCGCGGGCCTGACCCTGGCGGACATCGACGCGTTCGAGGTGAACGAGGCGTTCGCGAGTGTGGTGCTGGCCTGGCAGGCCGAGACCGGTGCCGACCCGGCCAAGGTCAACGTGAACGGTGGCGCGATCGCGATCGGGCATCCACTCGGCGCCAGCGGTGGACGGCTGATGACGACTCTGCTGTCGGTGCTGGAGCAGACCGGCGGACGGTACGGCCTGCAGACCATGTGCGAGGCCGGCGGCACGGCCAACGCCACGATCATCGAGCGCCTCTGACACCGGCAGGTCGGGCCGACAGCTCGCACGACATCGGTCCAGACGTGGCGCTGCCCTGGGCTGTCCTGCTGGTGGTTTCTGCAGCGGCCTTTCTCGTCACGTTGGACCTGTTCATCGTGAACGTCGCACTCCCCGACATCCGGTCGACGTTCGCCGGCATCGGGCTGGCTTCGCTGTCATGGGTACTCAACGGCTACACGGTGGTGTTCGCCGCACTGCTCGCGCTGGCAGGCCGCTTCGCCGACCGGTACGGGCGGCGGCTGGTCTTCCTGATCGGCGTGGCGGTGTTCACCGTAGGCTCCGCGGCGTGCGCCGCGGCTACATCGGTGCCGCTGTTGGTCGCGTTCCGAATGCTGCAAGCAGTGGGTGCGGCCCTGGTGCTGCCGACCTCGCTGGCCCTGCTGTTGGCGTCGGTACCGGCGGCACGGCGCGCGATCGCCGTGAGTACGTGGGCGGCGGTGGGCGGTGCCGCCGGGGCGCTCGGCCCACCGATCGGCGGCTTGCTGGTGCAGCTGTCCTGGCGTTGGATCTTCCTGGTGAACATCCCTGTCGGGGTGCTGGCACTGGTGTTCGGCCCGCGCGTGCTGCGCGAGACCAAGGAAGATGCCTCGGGTGTCCCTGACGTGCTCGGTGCCATCGGCCTGGTGGTGGGCGTCGGCGCACTGGCCTGGGCACTGGTCGAGGCCCCGGAAGCCGGCTGGAGCAGCAAGGGCGTCCTGCTTGCCTTCGTCGTTGCTGCGCCGGCGCTGACCTGGGTGGTGGTCAGGTCGACCCGCCATCCGGCCCCCGTCCTTGACCTGCAGGCGCTGCGGGTGCCTGCGATGTGGCTGGCCTGTCTGGCCATGTTGCTGTTCTATACGGGATTCGGCAGCATGCTGTTCGGGAACGTACTGTTCCTGACCGGCATGTGGCACAACTCCGCTCTGATCGCGGGGCTCTCGCTGTCGCCGGGGCCGGTGATGGTCGTCCTGGTCTCGCTCACCGTCGGCGGACGGTTGGCGCGCCGCTTCGGCCCCGCACCGGTCGCCACCGCGGGCGGCATCCTGTTCGCGGTCGGCGCGGCGATGTGGGTGTGGCGGGCCGGGCCGGCACCCGACTACTTCGGTGCAATACTGCCTGGCCAGCTGTGCACCGGTAGCGGTGTGGGTCTGGTCATGCCGAGCCTGTCCGGCGTCATGGCAGCGGCGCTGCCGCCCGACCATTGGGGTACGGGTGCTTCGATGATCAACACGTCCCGGCAGATCGGCACGGTGTTGGGCACTGCGATCCTGGTCATGATCTACGGCGGTGCGCCGACGATGGACTCGTTCCGGCACGGCTGGCTGTTCCTCGCGGCCGCAGCGCTCGCGTCGGCGGCTGCGTCCTGCGCCATCGCCATCCGGAGACCGTCGCCAACAGACGACGTCGTTCCTTCTTCTCGGCCAGGACGAACCGTTCCAGGTCGAGGCCGGTCAGGTCGCGGCCGGCGGGGGTGAAGTACCTGGTGCGGTACCGGGCAGATCCAACTCGAACGCCTCGCCACCTCCGGGGGCGGCGACGAGCCGGAACGAGCGAGTGTCGAATCCGGCCCCCAGGATGGCGAACTGGCGGCGTCGGAGGTGCGTCCCCGGCTTGGTGTGCTCGGTGAGGAAGCCGATCGGCATCCTTGAAATCCACGGTCACGCACCTCCGTGGGGCGAAGCTGCGTCAGGCAGGCTGCCCATTACGGTGTCATCGCGATCCTGGCGTTGCTCGCGCATGCCGAGCCAACGATCAGCCTCGATTCGGGGGCGGTCGGTCCCGGCGACTCCTACGCTGAACTCGTGGACAGGGGCCAGACCGACGGCAACGCAGACGCAGGCGTCAGCCTGGCCCAGTTGCTGGCGGCCTTCTCGCTGGCAACCGATCTGGGGCTGGGGCAGCCGATGGAGCACCTGCTTCGGGCGTGGCAGGTCGCGGCACGGCTGGGCCGGCACGTCGGGTTGCCCGAGGGGGAGCAGCCGGCGCTGTTCCACGTCGCGATGCTGGCCTGGGTGGGGTGCGTGGCCGATGCCCCTGAGGTGGCTGCGAGCTTCGGTGACGACATCGCCTTCCGGGCGGACAGCTACGACGCGGACCTGGGTGGCCTGCCCGGTTTCGCGTTCTTCCTGAGCCATGCCGGCGCGGATCGTCCGCTCCCGCAGCGCCTGCTGGCCGTCGCCACGCTGGTGGCCAGCGGTGGCAGCCGGGTCGCCCGTGGCATCCAGGGCCATTGCCTGACCACCTCCACGCTGGCCGACCAGCTCGGACTCGGACCCGAGATTTCGTTGGCGCTGCGGCAGTTCTTCGCTCGCTGGGACGGCGGGGGAGTCCCGCGCGGGGTCGGCGGGGAGCAGCTCCCGCTGCAGGTGCGACTGTTCCACCTCGCCGACGTGGTCGAGGTGCACCACAGGCGCGGTGGTGTGCCTGCCGCGGTCGAGGTGGCCAAGGCTCGGCGCGGCAAGCAGTTCGACCCGGCGCTGGTCGACGCATTCTGCGAGATCGCCGGCGAGATCCTGCCGTCCGATGACGATGGCTACGACGCGCACGAGCTCATCGCGGCGCAACCGGCGCTGGCGCGCCCGCTGCTCGAGGAGCAGCTGGACACCGCGCTGGTGGCGCTGGCCGACTTCACCGACCTGCGGTGCACCTCGCGGGCCGGTCACTCGCGGGGCGTCGCCGACCTCGCCCGAGCGGCGTCAGGACTGCTGCGGCTGTCGACGCCGGACGCGGTCGCGGTGTACCGCGCCGGACTGGTCCACGACATCGGGCTGCACGGGGTGTCGATCACCATCCTGGACAAGCCGACCTCGCTGACCGGTGTCGAGCGGGAGCGGCTGCGCGCCAGCTCGTACTACACCGAGCGCGTGCTGGCTCGCCCGCGGGCGCTGGCCAGGTTGGGGGCGATCGCCGGGTTCGCGCACGAGCGGATGGACGGCACCGGCTACCACCGCGGAGTGATCGGCACCGCGATCCCGATGTCCGGCCGGATTCTCGCCGCGGCGTGTGCGTTCCACGAGCTCGTCGAACCGCGGGCCGGGCGGCCGGCCCTGAGCGTCAAGCAGGCCGCCACAAGGATCCGAGGCGAGGTGGCCGCCGGGCGACTGGACCAGGCCGCCGCCGACGCCGTCCTCGCCGCAGCAGGCGCCGGCAGCCGGCGGCCGGTAGCCGGCCCGGCCGGTCTCACCGCGCGGGAAGTCGAGGTGCTGGTGCTGATCGCGCACGGCATGGCGACCAGCGACGTCGCCCGCCAGCTGGGCATCTCGCGCAAGACTGCCGGCACCCACATCGAGCGGATCTACACCAAGACGGGGGCGTCCTCGCGCTCGACCGCGACGCTGTTCGCGCTCCGCCACGGGCTGCTTGACCCGCTCGATTTGTAGGGAGTTCACCCGACGACACGGAGTCAACCGGCTCCTAGCGTCCCTCTCACCGGACTTCACCGAACTCCGGTGAGAGGGAGGGAGAACGTCATGCCGAGCAAAGCCGTGGTGAGCCTGACGACAGGCCTGGAGGACCAGGAGAAGGTCACGGTCGCGTTCTTGGTCGCGGTGGGGGCTGCCGAGACCGGGCGCGAGACGTTGGTGTTCCTGACCAAGGAGGCGGTCCGGCTCGCGGTGCCGGGCGTCGCGGTCGGCGTGGCCTGCGAGGGGTGCCCGCCGCTGACTGATCTGGTAAAGCGGTTCGAGGCGGCCGGCGGGCGCTACTACGTCTGCCCGATCTGCTTCAACGCCAAGCAGCTCGACGCCGAGGAGCTGATCGCCGGCGCCGAGCTCAACGGCACCATCCCGCTCTGGAACTGGATCGGCGACGAGCCGGCCACGACCTTCAGCTACTGATGTCCAGCGTCGCGCGCCGGCACAGAAAGGAAGCATCATGACCACCGAGTCCACTTCCGCCCGCCGTCTCGACACTGCCGACCTGGAGTCGCGGGTCAAGTCGATGTACGAAGAAGTTGCCCTCGAGCCCGGGCGCGAGTTCCATTTCGAGACCGGTCGCGGACTCGCCGAGCGCCTCGGGTACGCCGCCCGCGACCTCGACGCAATCCCGGCGGCCGCCCTCGAGTCCTTCGCCGGCGTCGGCTACTTCCTGGACCTGGCCGACATCGAGCCGGCGGAGACCGTGCTCGACCTCGGCAGCGGCTCAGGCATGGACAGCTTCCTCGCCGCGGTCGCGACCGGTCACGAAGGCGAGGTGATCGGCGTCGACATGACGACCGCCCAGCTCGCCAAGGCAACCCGACTGGCGCGCGAGGGAGGTTTCCCGCAGGTGCAGTTTCGCGAGGGCTACATCGAGCGGCCGCCGGTCGAGGACGTGTCGGTCGACTGCGTGATCTCCAACGGCGTCATCAACCTCTCGCCCGACAAGCCGACGGTGTTCCGGGCAGCCGCCACCGCGCTGCGTCCCGGTGGCCGGCTGGCGCTCGCGGACATCGTCTCCACCCGCCGGCTGCCCGAAGGGATCACCTGTGACGCCTCGTTGTGGGCAGCCTGCATCGGCGGTGCCGCCCAGCGCGACGACTACCTCGCCGCGATCCGCGACACCGGCTTCGAGATCGAGACGATCCGAGAGAACGACTACCGGTTCGTGTCCGAGCGCGCCGCCGGTGCTACGGCGACGTACGGCGTAGTGAGTATCGGCCTGCTGGCCCGCCGGGCCTGAGGTGGTCCCAGGGATACGAGTTCGACGCGACGACCACGTTCAGCGAACGTCCACCCCAGACACGGAAGCATTGATCGGATCCCGCGCCACGTTTCGTAGTTACGGTTACCGGGCGTCATTGCTGTCCTCGGAATGGTCGTGGTGGCGATCGTGAGGTAGTTGCATAACAGGGAGGCCATCGGGCGCAGCGATCTTGGGAGGCTGCCGATGGAGTATCGACATCAAGACAATCCACCGTCGCGGGTTCTGCGACGCGCAGACCGATTGCTCGAGCTCGATCAGTCACCTGGAGTCGACCAACTGATCACGACGTCGCGGTGCCCGTGACCAGAGCCCCCCGGCGCAGCACCACCAGATGGGTGCGTCGCTGGTGTTCGGCGCGGGAGTGCTCGCACCGAGACGCGGAGGGTCGATGACTCCCACCACGGGCTCGTCCGCTTCTACGCACCACAACCACGACCACAGGGACGGTGACGGCGATGACGAACGGAACCGATCCTGCCCTCCGCGCCAAGCACACCTGGGTGGAGGACTTCCTACGCACCACCGTCTTCGACGTGGTGGTGGGCGGTTACGACCGGGACCAGGTCGACGTCTACCTGGAGTACATCCAGCCGCGGATAGCCGAATACCAGAACGACATCGCCGAGCTGGAGCAGCAGCTGGAGAGGCTGCAACAGCTGCTTCGCGAGTGCGCGGAGCCAAGCTACGCGGGACTCGGCAGACGTGCACGTCTGCTACTCCAGTTCGCCGAGGAGGAAGCCGGCGCGATCATCGCCGCCGCCGACCAGGAAGCCGAAGCCATCCGCGCCGCCGCAAACCGCTACGCCGAACGGATCCAAGCGGATCTGGACCGACAACGCACCGAGCTGAACGCCACGCTCGCCCGGCTGCACGCCGTCCTCACCGAGATTCCCAGCATCGACCCGGACCGCGCACCAATGATCACGGGCTCCCCCGATCGCCAGGTGCGGGCGTAGGTGCCCGGTGAGGGTCCGTTCCAGGATGGGCTGGTGACTGGGTTGCCGTGGTAGTCGCCGACTACCCCGAGCGAGACGCCTCCAGGAGTCAGCAACGCTCAGTGTTCCGGATCAGAGCTGGTTGGTCTGCTGGAACACGATCTCACCGCCCTGGATCAGGGTCAGCGTCGCCGAGGTGAACTCGACATCGGTGATGGTGGCGCTCCACTGCCGGTTGGGGCACACCACCGCCGGGTCCGGTGCCGGGGGCTCGGCGGTCGTGACATCGAAGGAAGCACGGCCGTTCTTGACCTCGATACCGGACGCGGTGCCTGAGGCGTTCACCGTGGTGTCTTGGCCCGGTGCACGTTTGCCCGCTGGGTTTTCGCAGATCACCGAGCCGGTGCCGGTGGCGTCCAGCTGTACGGTCAGGTCCTCGTTACCGAGACCCGACATGTTCCCCGTCACGTTGAAGGTGGTGCCCTGGTCGGTGAACGTGGGGCCGGCGTGGAACCTGACCGCCGCCTGGGCAGCGGTGGCCGTGACGAACAGCAGCCCACAAGCCGCGATCAGAGCTACAAAAAGCCTTCTCATGACTACCTCCTGTAACCCGCGGAGGCACGAGAGATTTACCCGGTAGTAGGCTGGTAGTGCCTCCCGGTGCATGGATGGGATTCAAGGTTCCTGAGCATGGGAATTGGGAGATCCGTTCCGTGGCCCGGGGGGTCTCGTGCGCGATGCGGAGTGTCCGCACCTGAGAGTCTTTGAGATCGCACGGCAGGACGGCCCTCTGTCCCGAGTCCGTCTCTCTGCCACAACGTCACGGACATCAATCCCGGATGTGTTGCCGCCGCCGGTCTCGTGCTCGGTACCCAAGACCGGCGTGTTCTAACTGCCAGCTGGCAACGAGGGCCAAGTGGAATAAGACAATTCGACCATACGCCCCGGCGTCGGTCTGTCAACGGCAGGCAAGACTTGAGCAGGTGTCGGCAGCTGAAAGTTGACCACCTTCCGGCGCGGTCAGCGGTCGACACGCTGAGCCACCTGCTGAAGCCGACCCGTACATCGGAAACAGATCAGGCCCGTTATCCAGACCGTGGCCGTGGTCATGGACCACCATCTTCAAGATCAACGACGATGCATAGTCGCGCATCCGTGACCTGCGGCGGTATGAGAGCCACCTGTCGGAATCGAACCGACGACCTATTCATTACGAG